>CAMFPJ010000061.1 GCA_945971755.1 uncultured Clostridia bacterium | reverse complement strand
AGCATTGAGGGTTTTGTAAGGTCATTGATTGCTACTACATCGTAGCCTTCTGCGCCGAACATCTGTCTGAAAGCAAGACGTCCGATACGGCCAAAGCCGTTAATTGCAACTTTAACTGACATTTTGAATTCCTCCAAAAAAATTATTTGCATTTAGTATTCGCATTATTGCGATTATTATTTTATTACATCTTACACATATTTGCAAGTAATTTTTGTAAATTTTTGCCAACTTGTGAAACTTTTGTCAACCTGCTTAAAAATCGGTGAATAAATCTCTAAAATGAGTGTAAAATTTATAGTATATACTAACATGCAAAGGGCGATGAATTTGGAAAACAGCAATTTTTTGCGTGATGAACTGCAAGACGAATTTACCGTTGCATTCAAAAATGAAGATATGTCTTTTATTCAAAGTCTTTACGGTAAACTGCGAATTCTTAACAGGCAGGCGGAATATTTTGAAACTGAGTCGGTTGATATTACAGATTTAGCGGAAAATATTTGTTTGGCTTCCGATATTTTGTTGAACAATTCGGGCAAGTCGGTTATTTTTTGCGGCAATGACGTTTCAGCCGTTTTAGGAAATAGACAAATTTTAACTAAAGCGATTTTAGAAGCCATCTCCAACGCCTGCATTTTCGGAAAAGGCGGACTTATTACCGTTAAAACCCAAGAGCACAAGAAATTTGTCACCCTTGAAGTTCAAAGCATGGGTGCATTCAAATTTCGGGGCGGAGACGGACTTTCTTTTATGCGAAAAGCAGCTCGAAAATCAGGCGGCGAAATGTTAATAGTATCTCACAACGAATATTCTGCCACTGTCTTCAAATTCAAAAAATCGGGAAATATCCGCCCTTCCCGAAACCGAAGTTTTATTGACCTTGTCAGCGACAGGCTTTCCCCTGTTTTTATTGAACTTTACGGGGTTTAATTTAATTAAAATTATTGTTTATAACCTTCGTTTATGCTATACTGTTATGTAAACATTGAACGGAGGTGCTTTTTATGTTTTTTTACCCCGAAAATTACGGAGCAAAAGCTGACGGAAAGACCAATGACGTTACTGCTATCCAAACCGCTATTGACAAAGCCTTTGAAAACGGCGGAGGCAGAGTAGTTCTCTCCTCAGGCAAGACATATTATTCAAATTCAATCATTCTCAAAAAAAATGTTGAACTTCATTTGGAAACAGGCTCAAGGCTTCTCGCCGCAAGCGATATTGACGGATACTTCCGTCCATGTAATTTCATTAACGACAAAACAAATACTCTAATCGGAAACCCCGTAACAGGCAAGCCCTCGTTCTGCTTTATTTACGGCTTTGAGGCAGATAACTGTAAAATTACGGGCTTTGGCACCATTGATGCAAACGGTCACTCTTTTGTAGAAAGAAAAGATAAATACTACGTAACAGGCAATTTTTACCCTCGCCCAACGGTAATTTACATTGAAAAGAGCAATCACATTACAGTTGAAGACGTAACAATTGTTGACGCTCCCTTCTGGACACTTCACCCGGCGGGCTGTGACGATGTTCTTATTTCAAAAATCCGTATCCTTAATGATTTGGACGTTGCAAATTCTGACGGAATTGACCCTGACCACAGCACAAATGTCAGAATTCTCGGTTGCCATATTGAGTGCGCAGACGACTGCATCTGCCTTAAAACATCAAAGGGAAATGCAGAGTACGGTGCTTGTGAAAACATTGTGATTTCGGACTGCACCCTTATTTCAACCTCTGCGGCAATTAAAATCGGCACAGAGGGCGTAGGGAACTTCAGAAATGTCCTTGTTCAAAACTGCATTATTTCACGAAGCAACCGCGGACTTTCAATTCAAATTCGTGACGGCGGAAACGTTGAAAACGTAAGATATTCCAACATAATAATTGAAACACGCAGATTTTGCCCTGACTGGTGGGGAACTGCCGAGCCAATCGTTATTACCACCTTTGACCGTGACGAAAACACAAAATCGGGTCACATTAAAAACGTAAGATTTTCAAATGTTACCTGCAACGGTGAAAACGGAGTGCTTATTCACGGAACTCCCGAAAACCCCATTGAAGACATAACCTTTGAAAATGTTTCGGTTACGGTTTCAAAATCTACAAAATGGGAGTCGGGCCTTTACGATATGCGCCCGGGTCTTAACAAAGACATTGAAAAGCACAAAAACGCAGGGTTCTTTATCCGTAATGCAAAAAATGTTAAAATTTACGACTCACAAGTTAATTGGGGCAACCGCTGTGATGACTACGGCGAAGATTTAGACTTTGACAGCAAAAGTGCACCCGACACATACAGATTTAACGGAACTAACCGTTCTTGACTATTCGAGTTATAAGTATTATAATATTTTCCAGTATTTTTTGAGAGGCGAAAAAAATGGATTTAAGAGAACTTTATGAGAAAAAATCTGAATTTATCGGCAAAGAAGTTTCTCTCCACGGCTGGGTTAGAAACCACCGTAAGCAGAAAAGCATCGGCTTTATTGATTTCTTTGACGGTACTTGCTTTAATTCTATTCAGTTAGTTTATGACGACAAAAACCCCGAATTTGCAAAAATCAGCACAATACACATTGGCGCCGCTATTGAAATTACAGGTGCAGTTGTAGAAAACGGCGAAAAAATCGAAATAAATACAACCGACATTAAAGTAGTCGGCGACTGCCCTGAGGATTATCCCCTTCAGCCAAAGCGTCACTCACTTGAATTTTTGCGTGAAATTGCTTATCTTCGCCCGAGAACAAGACTTTTCCAGGCTGTGTTCCGTGTAAGAAGCGTTGCGGCTATGGCAATTCACGAATATTTCCAGGAAAACGGCTATGTTTACGTTCACACTCCGCTTTTAACCGCTAATGACGCAGAGGGTGCGGGAAACACATTTACCGTAACAAGCCTTGACCCTACGGACGAAAAATTTGACTATAATAAAGACTTTTTCGGCAAGCCCACTTCCCTTGCGGTTACAGGTCAGCTTGAGGGCGAAACCTTCGCAATGGCATTCAGCAAGATTTACACATTCGGTCCGACTTTCAGAGCAGAACACTCGGTTACTCCCACCCATGCGGCTGAGTTTTGGATGATTGAGCCTGAAATTGCGTTCTGCAATCTTGAGGAACTGATGAACATTGAGGAAGATTTTCTTAAATGCGTTCTTCAGAAAATTCTTAAAAAGTGTGACGATGAACTCACATTCCTTGAAACATACACTCATCTTTCACTTCGTGAGCGCATGCAAAAGGTTATTGATTCAAAAATTCACCGTATTACCCACAAAGAAGCTATCACACTTCTTAAAAATTCAGGTAAGGACTTTAAGTTTAAGCCGCAGTACGGCGAGGACCTTGCGAAAGAGCACGAAAAGTACCTTACCGAAGAATATTTTGACGCTCCCGTATTTATTTACGACTGGCCGAAAGATATTAAGGCTTTTTATATGTATCAAAATGATGACGGCGAAACAGTAGGTGCAGTTGACTTACTCGTTCCCGAAGCAGGCGAGCTTATGGGCGGCAGCGAAAGAGAAACCGACTACGACAAGCTCACAGCCCGTATGGACGAACTCGGAATTTCAAAAGAGGCTATGTACTGGTATGTAAACCTTCGAAAATTCGGCGGTTGTACACACTCGGGCTTCGGCATGGGCTTTGAAAGACTTCTTATCTACGCAACCGGCGTACAGAATATCCGTGACGTTCTTCCATATCCAAGAACCTACGGCGCACTTGAATTTTAAGGCGAGAACCTCGCCACGAAATTCGCACTAAATTTGCGAAAACTAAAAATTTATTTGCACGAAATTAAATAATGTAGGGTGGGGGCTTGCTCCCGCCATTTTTATATATGTAATTTTAAGCCTCCCTTGTGTAAAGGGAGGTGTTGAGCGAAGCGAAACGGAGGGATTGCTTTTGGAAAGAAAACACAATAAAAAACTTTTACCCTTTGCAAAATCTCTGCGTAAAAATATGACACCAGAAGAACGACATCTTTGGTATGATTATCTAAAGCAGAAAAACATTCATTTTATTCGTCAAAAAATATTAGGTAATTATATTGTAGATTTTTACTGTGCAAAAGCAAAGCTTGTTATTGAACTTGATGGCTCGCAGCATTTTGAAGAAGATGCAATAAAATACGATAAAGAAAGAACAAAATTTCTTGAGCAATATGGATTAAGAATAATTAGAATACCAAACAACGAAATAAATCAAAACTTCGACGGGGTTTGTGAATATTTAGATAATATAATATTACAATCCCTCAGTCAAACCTAAAGGTTTGCCAGCTCCCTTTACACAAGGGAGCCATTTCACAAAATTTAAGGACTAATGGTTTTCCATTAGTCCTTTTTTAGTAGCTAAATTATTTATTTATTTTTCTTCTCTTTTTTCTCTTTAATTTTTGCCATTTTCTTTTGGTAACGCTCGTGGCGAGTTGCAACTCTCTCTTCACGAATCTTATTAAAATAATACTCTACTACAACAAAACCGATTACAGCTAACACCGCAAAGAAAATTCGCAACGGCGTTATTGTTGGGGTCAGCGGTATTCGGTTGTCGTTCACCGCAAAAGCATTAACCGAAAATGCGGCGAATAAAAAGAGTGTCAAGAAAAACTTTTTCATAATTTATTCCTTTGTTTTTAAGTCAATTCCCAGTTCGTCAAGCTGAATTGTGTCAATAAATGACGGTGCACCACTCATAAGCTCGCTTGCATTCTGTACTTTCGGGAATGCGGTAACGTCACGAAGTGAGTCGGCACCGCAAATAAGCATGGAAAGCCTGTCAAGACCTATTCCCATACCACCGTGAGGCGGTGCTGCGTATTTATACGCTTCAACAAGGAAACCGAATTTAGCATCAATTTCTTCTTTTTCCATACCGAGGAGTGAGAACATTTTATTTTGAAGCTCAGGGTCGGTAATTCTCATTGAGCCGGAAGAAAGCTCCGTTCCGTTAAGAACTAAGTCAAATGCCTTTGCTCTGACATTTGCTTTGTCTGTATCAAGGTAAGGAATGCACTCGTCAAGAGGCATTGTGAACGGGTGGTGCATTGCAAGCCACTCACCTGACTCTTCATCATACTCAAAGAACGGCATTTCCGTTATCCAAAGGAAGTTCCACTTGCCTTTAGGGATAATGTCAAGTTCTTTCGCAACAGTTAAACGAAGTGCGCCCATAACTGAGAGTGCAAGGCTTGTCTTGTCACTGATAATGAATACACAGTCGCCTTTTTCTACCCTTAATTTTTCAATAAGAGCAGAAAGCTCGCCCTCTTTTAAGAATTTCTGGAATGAGCAGTTCGGCTCCTCGTCAGCCCAGCGAATGTAAGCAAGACCCTTTGCACCGATTCCCTTTGCCTGTTCGGTGAGTTTATCAATTTTCTTTCTTGTGTAAACAGCCGCCGCATTCTTTGCAACAATAGCTTTGACACTTCCACCGTTTTCAACAGCATTCTTGAACACAACAAAATCAGTTCCGTTTGCCCAGTCGGAAATATCCTCAATGAGCATATCAAAACGGGTGTCCGGCTTGTCCGAGCCGTATTTGTTCATAGCATCGGCAAAGGTAAGGCGCGGAAGCGGAAATTGAATATCAACATCAATAGTTTCCTTCATAAGCTTTCTTACAAAGCCCTCTGCCATATCCATAATGTCGTCAGTTTCAACGAAACTCATTTCAAGGTCAATTTGAGTAAATTCAGGCTGGCGGTCTGCACGCAAATCTTCATCTCTGAAGCAACGGGCAAGCTGAATGTAACGGTCAAAGCCCGATACCATTAAAAGCTGCTTGTAAATCTGCGGACTTTGAGGGAGCGCATAGAATTTTCCGTTGTGAATTCGGCTCGGTACAACATAGTCACGGGCGCCCTCGGGAGTTGACTTAATCATCATTGGAGTTTCAATTTCGATAAAGTCGTTATCGTAAAAATACTCACGGGCAATCTTTGCAATTTTGTGACGCATAAGAATATTTTTTGTGAGTTTTTCATTACGAAGATTTAAGTAACGGTATTTAAGGGTTGTTTCATCGCCAACCTCATCTGCCTTTGCAATTTCAAAGGGAGGAGTTTCACTGACACTTAAAATTCTTAAATCGGCAACGTCAATTTCAATGTCACCTGTGGGAATTTCCTTGTTTTTTGAAGAACGCTCACGAACTGTGCCTTTTGCCATAAGCACATATTCACTGCGAACAGTGAAAGCCTTGTCGAATACCTCTTTGTCTGTTGTTTCGCCGAATGCTAACTGAACAATACCTGTTCTGTCACGAAGGTCAATGAAGATAAGTGAGCCTAAATCTCTTCTGCGCTGTGCAAAGCCGCAAACTGTAACCTCTCTGCCAACGTCTGCCATTGTAAAAACTCCGCAATAGTCGGTTCTTTTAAGTCCGGTCATTTTATCCATCACTCGTTACCTCCGAAAAGTGCTGCGGCGGTTTCTTCGTCAAGCTTTAGTCCCAGTGACTCAAAACCTTCCATAGCATCTTTAATCACTACAGACTGAAAATTTTCTGTGAAAGTATCTAAATTCATTTCACGTTCTTTGCCGTCTGCCATATTTTTAAGTTTAATTTCTCCTGTCTCAAGCTCATTATCACCGAGAACAAGGACATAAGAAGCTCCGATTTTATTTGCATATTTCATTTGTGCCTTAAAGCCTCTGCCTACTGTGTCAAACTGAACGCAAAGTCCCTCTGAACGAAGGTCTTTTGCAATCTCTGCCGCCTTAAAGTTTGCATTTTCTCCCATTGAAGCAATGTAAAGGTCAGTTTTCTTCGGCTCGGGGAATTCTGCATTCTTCTTATCCATAAGTAACAAAAGCCGCTCAATTCCAAGTCCGAATCCGCAAGCGGGAAGCGGGTTTCCGCCCATTTCACCGATAAGTCCGTCATATCTGCCGCCGCCGCAAACAGTACCCTGCGCGCCGATTTCATTTGATACAAACTCAAAAACCGTTCTTGTGTAATAATCAAGTCCGCGAACAATCTGTGGATTAACCGTATATTTAATATCCATTGCGTCAAGGTACTTTTTTACACCCTCAAAGTGAGCTTTGCAGTCATCACACAAATACTCAAGTACCGTGGGGGCTCCCTTTGCAATTTCCCGGCAAACGGGGCTTTTACAGTCAAGAATTCTCATGGGGTTTCTGTCAAGTCTGCCAAGGCATGTTTCGCAAAGGTCATCTTTATATTTTTCAAAATACTCTTTAAGCGCCTTGTGATATTCTTTTCTGCACACAGGGCAACCGATTGAGTTAATCTCAAGGCTTAAGCCGTCAATTCCCAGATAATTAAAAATTTCATTGGCAAGAGAAATTGCCTCTGCATCTGCGGCAGGTTCCCCCGCACCGAAGCACTCAACTCCGAATTGATGGAACTCACGAAGTCTGCCTGCCTGCGGTTTCTCGTAACGATAGCAGGAAGTAAGGTAATAAATCTTCTGCGGAAGTGCCTCGTTAAAAAGCCCGTGCTCAAGAAAAGCTCTTACTGAGCCTGATGTTCCCTCCGGGCGAAGTGTAATTGACCGCTCGCCCTTATCAAGAAATGTGTACATTTCTTTCTGAACAACGTCAGTTGTTTCACCGACGCCCCTTTGGAAAAGCTCGGTGTGCTCAAAAACAGGGGTGCGCATTTCACGAAATCCGAAATTTTCTGCTGTTTCCCGCATAGCAGACTCGACGTACTGAACTTTGTAAGCCTCTCCGGGAAGCGTGTCCTGTGTTCCTTTAATCGCATTAGTAATAAGTGCCATTTTTGTCTCCTTAACAAACTTCAAATAATAGGTTAGCCTCCCGAAAGGGAGGCATAAATTTAATCTTTGGGGTTTATAATGTCTCGCCAATCAAGGTCGCCGCGTTCAAGCGCATGAATAAGTGCTTCGGCAGTAGCAATATTCGTGGCAACCGGAATGTTGTGAACATCACAAAGGCGAAGAAGCGTCATGTCGTTGGGCTCGTGAGGCTGTGGGTCAGTGGGGTTGCGGAACATTAAAAGCAAGTCAATTTCGTTGCATGCGATTCTTGAACTGATTTGCTGGTCGCCGCCCTGCGGACCGCTTAAAAACTGTTGAATTTTAAGTCCTGTTGCTTCAGCAACAATTTTACCTGTTGTGCCGGTTGCACAAAGATTATGCCGTGAAAGTATTCCGCAATAAGCAATGCAAAACTGTGTCATCAATTCTTTTTTTGAATCGTGTGCCATAAGTGCAATATTCATGTGTTCTGCGCCCCTTTCGTAACGAGAAATAAAAAAATAAATACCTGTCTCTTATACACATCTGACGCTGCCGACGAAGGCTTAGGT
>CAMFPJ010000060.1 GCA_945971755.1 uncultured Clostridia bacterium | reverse complement strand
ACCTAAGCCTTCGTCGGCAGCGTCAGATGTGTATAAGAGACAGGTAATACTGCGTGTGAGTACACAGAGATACTCACACGCAGTATTACCGTGACACACAAGAGGGCAAAAAAGAATTCGGCTGCCCCGGTGGCTGCCAAGGCTGCGCATCTCACAAATAAAAAAGTCTGCTCTCGAAAGAGGGCAGTTTTTGTTAAGGAGACAGATATGATAATTGAGGAAATTAAAGATAGATTATTAAGTGAGCAGGACTTAAAATACAAGGAATTTCAATTAAAGCTAATGCCGGGTATAAGCTTTGAACGGGTAATCGGTGTTCGCACGCCGACTCTTAGAAAAATGGCAAAAGAACTTGCAAAGAATCCCGAAATTGACGTGTTTTTACGTGATTTACCGCACGAGTATTATGACGAGAATAATTTGGCTGGCTTTATTATTTCCGAACTTAAAGATTATGACAAGGTAATCCAATATATTGATTTGCAATTACCTTTTATTGACAACTGGGCTACCTGCGACCTTTTAAGTCCTAAAGCATTTAAGAAAAACAGAGATAGACTTAAAAAAGATATTGAGCGTTGGTTTAATTCAAACGAAGTTTTCACAAAAAGATTTGCAATAGAAATGATTATGTCTCACTTTCTTGATGAAGATTTTGACGAAAGTTATTTCCCGAGAATTGCAGAAATTCGAAGTGACGAATACTACATAAATATGATGATTGCTTGGTTCTTTGCAACAGCTCTTGCAAAGCAGTGGGATAGCACAATAAAGTTTATTGAGAACCGTAAACTTCAAGAATGGACTCACAGAAAGACTATTCAAAAAGCCATAGAAAGCTACCGAATTACAGATGAACAAAAGGAATATTTAAGAACACTTAAATAAGAAAACCCCGAGCACAGCTCGGGGCTAAATTTTCAATTATGAAAGTTTATGAATGAAAAGTCCCGACAAAAGTTTTGGCTCAAACCAAGTTGATTTAGGCGGCATAACCTTTCCTGCATCTGCAATATTCATCAGTTCCGTTAATGAGGTTGGGTACATTGAGAAAGCAAGCTTCATTCCGTTATTTACTCTTCTTTCCAGTTCCGAAAGTCCTCTGATTCCCCCGACAAAATCAATTCGTTTGTCTGTTCTCGGGTCAAGGATACCCAGAATAGGTGCAATTACACTGTTTTGCAAAATTGAAACGTCAAGAGAAAGAACAGGGTCAGTTTCGTCAATAAATTCCTGCTTTGCTTTTAATGAATACCAATTGCCGCCCAAATACATTCCGAACTCGTGGCGTTCTTTTGGTGAGTATGCATTTTCGCCTACAAGCGTAACCGTAAACTTATCGCCGAGTGCGTTAAAAAATTCCTTTTCGGTAAGTCCGTTAAGGTCGGCAATGACACGGTTATAGTCCATAATTTTTAACTCATCACAAGGGAAGATTACCGAAAGAAAGAAGTTAAATTCAGCATTTTTGTCGTATTCGCCCTCGCCTCTTCTTTTTTGACCGACTTTAACGGCTGACGCACAGCGATGGTGTCCGTCTGCAATATAAAGATACGGAATATTTGCATATTCGCTTACAAGTTTATTTACAGTTTCGTCATCATCAATAACCCATACTGTTTGGGAAACGCCGTCCTCACAGATAAAGTCATAAACAGGAGTGTGGCTTTCTTTCCAATCTGAAACAATTTTTGAAACAGTCTTATTCTCACGGTGGGTTAAGAAAATGGGACCTGTGTTGGCATTTAATGTGTCAACGTGGTGAATACGGTCTGCCTCTTTGTCGGCTCTTGTAAACTCGTGTTTTTTAATAACGTTGTTTATATAATCGTCAACTGCGGTGCAACCTACAAGACCTGTTTGGGCTCTGCCGTTCATAACCTGCCTGTAAATATAAAGCATGGGTTTTGAGTCTTCAACCAAAACACCGTCAGCAATTAACTTTTCAAGGTTTTCCTTTGCTTTTTCGTAAACACTTTCATCGTAAATGTAGGTATCCCTCGGCAAGTCGATTTCTGCCTTGTCAACGTGCAGGAAAGAATATGGATTGCCCTTTACCATTTCTCTTGCCTCGTCGGAATTCATTACGTCATAAGGAAGTGCGCCGACTTTGTCTGCTTTGTCAACAGTCGGTCTTATTGCTTTGAAGGGTTTAAGAATTGCCATAGCGTGTATTCCTTTCAATATGTTTTTTGTAAAGTAATATGATAAAATATGCAACAGCAACGCCTGAAAGCGCACCGGAACAATCAATGAGCATATCACGAATCTGACATGCCCGACCGTCAGAGAAAATTTGATGAATTTCGTCGCCCGCCGCGTAAATACAGGTGCCGAAAAATGCAACAACAGTTGATTTTTTACTCTCAAAACTTGCAAAAACCGCATTGGTAATCAAAAGTGCAAGACCGGCAAATTCACAAAAATGTGCAAGTTTTCTGATTACGAATGATGAAATGTTAAGACCCGTAAGTTCAAAAATTCTTTGAATAAGAGAATTACTCATTTCGGCAGATTCCTCACCGCCCGCAGAGGACATATAAAAGATTACTCCCATGCAAGCGAGAACCAAAGCCCACGAAACAGCAACATAAATTTTTCTTTTTTTCGTCATTGCTTTCTGCCTTTATAAAAATAAACGTTTGACATATCCGACACAAAATATATCCCGCTTACGCTCTCTCCCACGCAAAAATACTGTGAATCAAAGTATAGCGGAGTTACAACTGCATTTTCAATAAGAAAACTTTGTGCGTATGTAAGGTTTGCACTTGTCTGATTATTTTTAAGATTTTCAAAAATTCTGTCATATTCTTCAGAGTTGTAGCCTAAAAAATTGTCTTCCTTACTGCTCTCAAAAATCGACATAAAATCAACTGCATTGCCTGTATCTGCCGAGATGGGATAAATCGCCATATCAAAATCTTTCTTTGCTATTGCAGCATAAAATTCGTCTTTTGAAAGCACATTAAGCGTACCGTTAAGCTCAACGCCGATATTTTTCTGCCATAAAGATATGATTTTCTTTGCTATACTTTCATTTTCGCCTGTGCAAACAATGTTGACCTTGAGCGTGGAAATCTCAAGTTCGGAAAAAGCCTCGGTTAATTCACGCCTTGCTCCTTGAACGTCATATTTTGCTTGGCTGACATCATTATTTGAAACAGTGTTTCCCGAAAGAAGATAACGGGGAGCAACGATTCCCCTTGCACGTTCCATGTCCAACGAGTCAAAGTCGATGGCACAGACAAGACCGTGCCGCATATCCGCGCGCTTAAATTCTTCTTTTGAAAGATTAAAAATCAAGGAATATGTAACATTGGTAAAATTCGTCTTTGTAACGCTGTTAGGAAGAACTTTTACAGATGACGAGTCAACAAAGCCGCAGTCATAATTGCCTTTTTTTATTTTGCCTGCAACCGAATTTATATCATTGTTAAGATAAAAATTTACAGAAGAGGGCACTGCTACGTTTGCGCCTTTGTATTCAGTATTTTTTGATATTTTAACAGATGTTTCGCTGCCTGTGTATGAAACATAAAACCCACCGTTAAAAACGGTATATTTCGGTTCAAGTCCGTATCTTCCCGCAGTTAAATCAAAAAACTGTTCATTACAAGCGGCGGTTATGGGCTGTGAAAGTGAAAACAGAAAACCGTCATCAGGTCTTTCGAGTGTAATTACAAGTGTGTAGTCGTCTGTTGCCTTTACGCCGAGAGCATCTTTACTCATTTCTCCTCTTCTGACTGCCTCGGCATTTTTTATTGCGGAAATAAGAACAAAATCGGGAGCCTGCGTTTCGGGCAAGCAGGCACGGGTAATTCCGAAAGCAAAATCCTTTGCCGTTATTTCACCGGGTATTGCCCCGCCCTTTTCTTCAATAAATGCTTTTGCTTTTTCGGAAACGAAATATTTAAGCCCCTTGCGAATTTTAACGGTGTAAGTAAGATCGTCGGCGGAAACCGAATAACTTTCTGCGGCAAGGCATTGTAATATGCCGTTTTCATCAGGGCGAAGAAGTGTATCAAAGCAGTTAAGTGCTATTATTTTTTCAGACTGTGTTTGCGCAATTTGCGGGTCAAATGTTTGCGGCAACTCTGAAACTGCCATACTGAAGCCTTTGCCGGAAGTATCTTTTTCTCCGCAGGCTGTTAAAATGCTCATACAAAATGCAAGAACCAATATTATACAAATATATTTTTTCATTGATTATCACCTTTTTAGAGTATAACAAAAAAAACATCATTGTGCCACACATTTTGAAAAAAAGTTTGAAAATATGATGATTTTACCGCATGAATTTGATATAATGAATTTTAAGTTTAGGAGGGAACATATTATGGATAATGTAATTTACATTTTATCAGGCATTATTCTTGTGGGAATTGTTTTTCTTGCAATTATAATTTTTATGCTTTGGAGCAAGGTCAAAAGTATTGGTGACAATTCCTCTGCCGAGCAGAAAATTGACAGTATGCAAAGAAACATCGGCGATGAATTCAGCCGTATTCGTACAGAAAATTTTAATTCAAACAAGGCATTTCGCGAAGAAGTCGGCAGAAGCCTTGAAGCAATGGGAAATAAGGTTGAGGCGCAGAACAGAGCCAATGTTGAAAACCGTGAAAAAATTACCGAAATGCTCATTAGCATTCGTGACAAGAACTCTGAAAATGCGGACAGACAAAATAAGGTTTTGGAGTCCGCAATAGGTAAAATGCAGGAGTCAAACGAAAAAAAACTTGAAGAAATGCGAGTAACAGTTGACGAAAAACTCACATCTACTCTTACAACGCGTCTTGACTCTTCTTTCAAAACAGTTTCCGAACAGCTTGAAAAGCTGTATAAATCTCTCGGTGAAATGCAGACACTCTCAACAGGTGTTACAGAAAATGTTACTGCGCTGAACAGAGTTCTTACTAACGTTAAGGCAAGGGGTACATGGGCTGAGGTTCAGCTTCAGGGAATTCTTGACCAGACAATTCCAAATATGTATGAAACAAACGTTGCAACCGTTCCGGGCTCACAGGAAAGAGTTGAATTTGCAATTCGTATTCCCTCTTCAGAAAAATGTGAAAGCGACATTTTGCTTCCCCTTGACTCAAAATTCCCGATGGAAGACTATGTTCGTTTAACTGCTGCGGCAGATTCAGCAGATGCCGAAGCCGTTAAAGAGGCTCGCAAAGCGTTGGAAACAAGAGTTCTTAAAGAGGCAAAGGACGTTTCAAAATATATTCACGTACCGAATACAACTCCGTTTGCAATCATGTATTTGGCAACCGAAGGTCTTTATGCTGAAATTTCATCTTCGCGCACAGGGCTTCCCGAAAGAATTCAGCGGGAATACAATGTTATGATTGCAGGTCCAAGCACAATCACGGCTCTTCTCAATTCACTTTCGATGGGCTTTAAGACAGTTGCTATTAACGAAAAAGCTAACGAGGTTCGTGAGCTTCTTTCTGCAATTAAAACTCAATACGACAAGTTTGACGCGCTTCTTGACAAGGCTCACAAGAAAATCGCTGAGGCAGGAAAAACCATTGATGACGCCAAGTCAAGAAACAATATTATTCAGAAAAAGCTTCGCACGGTTGAGGCTCTTGACACACAAAGTGCCGAAAAACTGCTTTTAGACGACTTTGAGTTTCCCGTTTCGGATACTGAAAATTAAAAAAAATCTTGCAAGTTGACGAATTTTGTTTTATCATATTATTTGGCATATTTTATATACAAAAATAATGTGTTATGTTTATAACAATTAGGAGGAAAAATGATGGCATTAAAACACGCTGAACTTATCGCACAAATGACACTTGAAGAAAAAGCAAGTATGTGCGACGGTCTGGACTATTGGCACAGCCAGCCTGTTGAAAGATTAGGGATTAAATCTGTCAGTCTTAATGACGGCCCCCATGGCATTCGTAAGAAAGGTGACCCTGACGCAGCAAAGAAAGGTGAAACAGACCTTCTTAAAGGCGTCCCCGCAATCTGCTTCCCGACAGCATCGGCTACGGCCTGTTCTTGGGACCCGGACCTTATCAGAAAGATGGGCGAGGCCCTCGGCGATGAATGCCGTAAAGAAAAGGTTTCAATTCTTTTAGGACCGGGTACAAACATAAAGCGTTCTCCCCTTTGCGGAAGAAACTTTGAGTACTTCTCCGAAGACCCGGAGCTTGCAGGCGAAATGGCTGCCGCATTCATTAACGGCGTTCAGTCAAAGGGTATCGGTACTTCTCTTAAGCACTACGCTGCAAATAACCAGGAAACAAGAAGAATGACAGTTAACACTGTTGCAGACGAAAGAACACTTCGCGAAACATATCTTCGTCCTTTTGAAATTGCGGTTAAGAAAGCACAGCCTTGGACAATTATGTGCGCTTACGAGAGACTTAACGGCTATTACTGTGCTGAAAACAAATGGCTCCTTACTGACGTTCTTCGTGGTGATTTCGGTTATGAAAACCTTGTTGTTACTGACTGGGGCGCAGAGAATGAAAGAGTTCCCGGTCTTATTGCAGGTCAGGAAATTGAAATGCCCACATCATCAGGTGACGGCACAAAGCTTATTGTTGACGCTGTAAAGGACGGTTCTCTTGATGAGGCTGTTCTTGACCGGGCAGTTGACCTTATTTTAAGCATGGTTGACAAATCAGTTGCTACACTTGGCGACTATACATACGATGCAGACGAGCACCACGCCCTTGCAAGAGAAATTGCAACACAATGTATGGTTCTTATGAAGAATGACGGTAATCTTCTTCCTCTTAAAAAAGACCGGAAGATTGCAGTTATCGGTGAAATGGCAAAGAAGCCACGCTACCAGGGCGCAGGTTCATCACTCATTAACCCGATTAAGCTTGATAACGCTTGCGACACAATGACTGAAATGGGCATTGCTTATGACTATGCTCAGGGTTATTCAACTGCAAAGAAGAATAAGATTTCCGACGACACATTTGTTGCAGAAGCAGTTGCAAAGGCAAAGGACGCAGAAGTTGCAGTTCTTTTCATCGGTCTTACAGACGAATTTGAAACAGAGGGCAACGACAGAAAGCACCTTGGCATTCCTCCCCTTCACAACAGACTTGTTGAAGAGGTTCTTAAGGTTAACAAAAATGTTGTAGTAGTACTTTCCGGCGGTTCTTCGGTTGAAATGCCTTGGGCAGACAGCGTTCCCGCAATTCTTAACGAGTTCCTTACAGGTCAGGCAGCAGGTAGTGCCGTTTGTGACATTCTCTTCGGTGATGTTAACCCGTCAGGTAAACTTGCTGAAACATATCCTTATGCACTTGAGGATAACTCAAGCGCAAACTACTTCCCGGGCACTCAGGTTTCTGTTGAGTACAGAGAGGGTATTTACGTCGGTTACAAATATTACGACACAGCAAACAAGGCTGTTCGTTTCCCGTTTGGCCACGGTCTTTCATACACAACATTTGAGTATAGCGACATTAAACTTTCTGCTGACTCAATTAAAGATACCGACAAGGTAACGGTTACATTCAAAATTAAAAATACAGGTGACCGTGACGGTGCTGAAATTGCACAGCTTTACGTTTCTGACGTTGAAAGCACAATTTACAGACCCACAAAAGAACTTAAGGGCTTTAAGAAAGTATTCCTTAAAGCAGGCGAAGAAAAAGAGGTTTCAATTGACCTTGAAAAACGCGCATTCGCCTTCTACAATGTTGACGCTCACGCTTGGCAGGTTGAAAGCGGTGAATTCAAGATTTTAGTCGGTGCGTCAAGCCGTGACATTAAACTTGAATCTTCGCTTAACGTTGAATCAACTGACGCATTTGCAATTCCTGACTACAAGACAATCGCTCCCTCATACTACGGTGCAAACATTATGAATGTTCCGGATGACGAATTCAGAGCAGTTCTCGGTCACGAAATTCCTGCAAACACCCGTGACAAGAGCAAGCCTCTTACAATTCTTAACACTCTTGAGGATGCTTACGACACAAAATGGGGCGGCAGACTTTGCAGACTCCTTACAAAGTTCCTCGGCGCTGAAACAATGATGGGCGCAGTTGCTTTGCAAACACCTATTAAGAACTTCATTTCAATGAGTTTCGGTATTTTCTCACCAAAGATGGCAGAGGGCCTTCTTATGATGCTTAACGAAGGCAAATTCTGGAGACCGCTTGGCAAGATGGTCGGCGGCTTCCTCTTCGGCGGCGGAATTAAGAAACTCGGCAGACTTAAACAAATCTGATTTCAGTTACAATAAAACAGGCGGTTCATTAGGACAGACCACATAAGAAATTATTTATGTAAAAAACATGATGTGCATTGTATCTTACGATGACACATCATGTTTTTTGTTTCCGGAAACTGTCCGTACAGTTTCCCTGCTTGTTACAGTATGCGAAAATCGCAAAATCACATCCCATTCAGACAGTCAT
>CAMFPJ010000059.1 GCA_945971755.1 uncultured Clostridia bacterium | reverse complement strand
CTCCAAAGTCTTTCAGCCTTTACATTTCAATTCCTTTTTGCCCTACAAGGTGCAGTTATTGCTCGTTTGTTTCACATTCCGTGCAAACCGAAAAGGCGAAAGCACTTGTTCCGCAGTACGTTAAACTTCTTTCAGAAGAACTTAAAATCACAGGCGAAATAGCAGAAAAAAACAAGTTGAAACTTGAAAGCGTTTATGTTGGCGGCGGAACTCCCACAACTCTTTCCGCACAGGAACTTGAAAATCTGCTGAGGGCGGTTACGGAGAATTTTGATTTATCTGCTTGCCGTGAATTTACCGTTGAGGCAGGCAGACCCGACACAATAACGGAAGAAAAGCTGTCAGCACTCAAAAACGGTCCTGTTGACAGAATAAGTATAAATCCTCAAACTTTTTCAAACGAAGTTCTTAAGAATATCGGTCGGTGTCACAGCGCTGAGGAAACAGTTTCCGCATTTAACACGGCAAGAGCATTAGGCTTTGACAATATAAATATGGACTTAATTGCAGGGCTTCCCGGTGATACTGTTTCGGGCTTTATGAATTCTCTTAACATTGCCAATGATTTAGACCCCGAAAATATTACTGTGCACACGTTAGCTCTCAAGCGTTCGTCAAAACTCGGTGCTGACGATATGCAGGTAACGGCGGAGAATGCAAAAAAGGTTGACGCCATGCTCCAATACACTTATGAAAAATTAAACGGAAAATACCACCCTTACTATATGTACCGTCAGTCAAAATCGGCAGGTAATCTTGAAAATACGGGCTGGTGCAAAGAAAACAGAGAGTGCCTTTATAATATTTTTATGATGGAAGAATGTCATACAATTCTTGCGGTAGGCGGTGGTGCCGTTACAAAACTTAAAGCGGACGCATCACCGATTATTGAGCGAATTTTCAATTTCAAATATCCTTTTGAGTACATTTCGGGATTTGCGGAACTTATTGAGAGAAAGAAACGAATAACAGAGTTTTATAATACATATTTTTAAGAAGAGTGATTGCTATGTCAAAACTAATCAACGAAATTGAATACATCAACGAAATGGCAGAGGGGCTCCCACGTGAGCTTATAGAAAAATGCGAGCAGAGATATAACAACATAATTGCCGACGTTGCAAAGAGAATTTGTGATGAAGGAACACGGCAGGTTGTAATGCTTGCGGGGCCGTCGTCCTCAGGTAAAACCACCACTGCAAATAAGATTTGTGCAGAGTGCAAAAAGAATAACGTAAATACGTTTGTTTTAAGCCTTGACGATTTTTACCTTAACCGTGAGGATATTCCCCTTCTTCCCGACGGAACAAGAGATTTTGAAACAGTTTACGCTCTTGACTTGGATTTTTTCGGAGAAATTGTAAATGCTCTTCTTCGCGGCGAAACTGTTAAAACACCGATTTTTGACTTTGTTACCGGTAAACGCAAAACCGAATATAACGAAATTACACTTGGCGAAAAAGACGTTGTAATCATAGAAGGACTTCACGCATTGAACCCTGTTATTACCGATGAAATCGACGGTAAACTTTTCAAAATTTACATCAGTGTGTCGTCAAGAATTTATGACCGAAACGGTAAAATAATTCTCAATAAAAGGAATCTTCGCTTCGTAAGACGAATGGTAAGAGATTTTAATTTCAGGGGTAGTTCGGCAGGTCAAACTTATTCTCTTTGGAAAAATGTTACTTACGGTGAAGATAAATACCTGTTCCCACACAGAGATAATGCAGATATAAAAATAAATACAGTGCATCTTTATGAGCCCTGTGTCCTTAAAAAGCAGGCATTAAAACTTCTTGAAAGCGACATTCCCGATGACTTCGCTTATGACGTTCAAAGGCTTCGCGAAGCGCTTGAAAAATTTGAGGATATTGACGAAAATCTTGTTCCGAAAGATTCCTTGCTACGTGAATTTTTAGGTTGAAAGGGTGAAAGTAATGGCAAATCAAAACAGAAAAAGTCAATCACTTCTTAACGGTGCGCTGGTTTTAAGCCTTTCGACAATCATTGTTAAAATTATCGGCGTTATTTACAAAATACCGCTGACCAATATGATTGGCACCGTGGGCAGAGGGTATTTTGACTCGGCTTACAGCCTTTATGTTCCTATTTATACAATTTCCATGGCAGGACTTCCCGTTGCCGTTTCAAAAATGGTGTCGCAGGAAATGGCTCTCGGGCATTTTCGTGACGTAAAGCTTATTCACAGGGTTTCAAAAAGGCTGTTTTTAATGATGGGCATAATCGGCACATTGGCAATTTTGATTCTTGCCTATCCTTATGCTCTTTCGGTTAAAAGTACCGCAGTTATTCCGTCAATTCTCGTAATAGGTCCGTCAATTCTTTTCTGTTGCATAATGTCAATTTACCGCGGCTATTACAACGGACTTCGCAATATGACCCCGACGGCCGTTTCACAGGTTTTTGAAGCTTTGGGAAAGCTTGTTTTCGGGCTTCTTTGTTCAAGAGCGGTAATCAATTACGGATATTCAAGATTTAACGCAGGGCTTTCTGTGTTCGGGCATCAGGTGTCAAATGAAACGGAAGCGCTCAGTGCAATTTACCCGTATGCTGCCGCGGGAGCCACAGCAGGCGTTATGCTCGGCACTGTTGTGGGTATGATTTATCTTTTAATTTTGGGCAGAATTAAAGGGGACGGAATTACAAAAACAGAGCTTGCTACTGCTCCGAAGCCAATCGGTTCTTCAATAATTGCAAGTAAACTTATTAAATTCTCAATTCCCGTTATTGCAAGTTCCCTTGTTTTCAGCATTACAAACCTGATTGATGCAGTTACTATTCAAAACAGACTTGCACACGTTGTAGCAAACAATATGCAGTTCATAAGACAACTTTATTCGGCAGAACTTCAGGGAGTTCTTGATGCTGACGTAAAAGGTTTCCTTTACGGTGCTTATTCACTTTCCCTTGACTTTAAGAATCTTATTCCGTCAATTACTTTGACGCTCGGTGTTAGTGCAATTCCTGCAATTTCAGCAGCATGGGCAACAAGAGATAAAAATCAAATAAGAACGTCGGTTGAGTCTGTTCTGCGTGTAACAATGCTTGTCGCTATGCCTTGCGGAATAGGTATGGCGGTACTGGCACAACCTATTTTAGCGGTTTTTTACGGAGGAGGAGTTGCTGCATCTTCCGTTCCCATTGCCGCACCTGTTATGGCAGCTTACGGATTTACAATTTTCCTTATTGCTCTTTCACAGCCAATGACAAATATGCTTCAGGCGATTGACAAGGCAAATGTTCCCCTCGTTTCGCTTTCTATTGGCGCAGTGGCAAAAGTTATTTCTAACTTTGTTTTGGTTGCAATTCCTAAAATCAATGTTAACGGTGCAGTAATAGGTACAGTTATTTGTTACGTCATTATTGATACAATTAACCTTTTGGCAATCATTAAATTTACAAGAATTAAAATTAACTTTATAAGCGTTTTCGTTAAACCCACATTCTGCGGGCTCCTTTGCGGACTGGGCGCATATACAACATTTGCGGTTTGCAACAGATTTATCCCGCAAATCAATTTGGGCGGACACTCCCTTAAAACTATTCTTTGCTTATGTTTTGCAATAGGAATCGGCGGAATTGTGTACGTAATTTCGATGCTTTTCGTCAAAGGAATAGCAAAAGATGATATAATTATGCTTCCAAAGGGAGAAAAATTGGCAAAAGTGCTTGCAAAATATGGATTTATAGGGTAAAATATATACATATTTTGAAAGGTGAGCGTAATGGTAGAAGGTTTCGTTTTCAAACAGAATTATGATTTTAATGACCTTGTTGAAATTACGCACATTCTCCGTTCTCCCGGCGGTTGTCCGTGGGACAGGGAGCAAACCCACGAAAGCATCAGGCGTGATTTTATTGAAGAAACCTATGAGGTAATTGAGGCAATCAACAAACAAAGTTCCGAAATGCTGTGCGAAGAACTGGGAGACGTTCTTTTGCAGGTTACACTCCATTCTGAGATGGAAGCTGAAAAAGGTGTTTTCAATATAAATGATGTTGCGGACGGAATTTGCAAAAAACTTATTGAGCGTCACCCGCATGTTTTCGGTGAGGTAACTGTTAGCGGTACCGGTGAGGTACTTACAAACTGGGACGCTATCAAGAAAAATTCAAAAAATCAGAAGACTCAAACTGATTCAATGCTTGCGGTTCCCCGTGAGTTTCCTGCTTTAATGCGCGCGGACAAGGTTCAAAACAAGGCTCGCAAGGTGGGCTTTGACTGGGACAGTGCCGACGGTGCATTTGATAAGCTTGCGGAAGAGTTCAAAGAACTTCAAGAGGCAATTGATTGCGGCAATCGTGAGAACATCAAAGAAGAGTTCGGCGATTTACTTTTCTCAGTTGTTAATGTTTCCCGATTTATCGGTTGTGACAGTGAGGAGTGCTTAACAAACGCTACGGACAAGTTTATTGACCGTTTTGCTGTTGTTGAAAAACTTGCGGCAGAGAGAAACATTGATATGAAAACTGCCGGCGTAGAAGAGTTGGACAAGCTCTGGGATTTAGCAAAGGCTTCACAAAAGGAGTAATCCTTTGAAGATAAATAAGAAATTTTTTTATTGGAGGAATTCACAATGAATAAGACAGAACTCGTAGCAGCAGTTGCTGCAAAAGCAGAAATTTCAAAGAAAGATGCTGACAAGGCAGTTGCAGCTGTTATTGAATCAGTAACAGATGCTCTTAAAGCAGGCGACAAAGTTCAGCTTATCGGCTTCGGTACATTTGAAGTTCGTGCACGTGCAGCTAAAGAAGCTCGCAACCCCAAGACAGGCGCTACAATTAAAGTTCCTGCAACAAAGGTTCCCGCTTTCAAAGCAGGCGCAGCTCTCAAAGCAGCTGTTAAATAATTTTGTTTAGGCAGTAAAAGTTCGGGGAGCATAAAAGCTCCCCGTTTCTTTTTGAGGTATGTTATGAGATTAGATAAATTTCTTAAGGTTTCCCGTATCATTAAACGCCGCACCGTTGCAAATGAGGTTTGCGATGCAGGTCACGTGTCTGTTGGCGGAAAAGCAGTTAAAGCGTCTTATGACGTTAAAGAGGGCGATATTTTAGAAATTCGCTTTGGTGAGAAAATCAGTAAATATAAAGTTCTCACAGTTACGGAATATGCCACAAAGCAGACAGCAGGCGATATGTACGAAGAAATAAAATAAGGAGGTATCAAAAGATATCTCCTTGTTCTTTATGCGGTGCAAAATGCGTATAAAAAATATTGATAACGGAAAAAACTTTGCTTTCTACACACGAAAGCGAATAAACTGTCCGCACAATTTGGGGCAGTTCAGAGTCGCACCGCTTTTTACATAAAGTATTATTTCGTTCCAGTTGAGCCGAAGCCGCCTGCGCCACGGTCGGTTTCGTCAAGTTCCGTAGTTTCTACAAGCGTTGGAATTTCAACAGGTTTAATTACCATTTGAGCAATTCTTTCAAAGGGCTCGATTGTATAAGGTCCGTCGGTTGCTTTAATTACACCAACGCAAACCTCGCCTCGGTAGTCGCTGTCAACAACACCCACTGAGTTAAGAAGACAAATACCTTTTTTAATTGAAAGTCCCGAACGGGAGTGAATAAATGCCGCATATTTGTTTGGAACGGCAATGGCAATGCCTGTGGGAATAAGCGCCGTGTCGCCTTTATTTAATGTCATCGGCTCGTCAATGCAGGCATAAAGGTCAAAGCCTGCGGCACCGTCTGTTCCGCGGGTGGGTATTTTGGCATTTTCCCTTACTTTTTTAATTTTGAGTTCCATTATTCAACACCTCTGTAAAGAAGACCTCGGGTAAATTCACCCCGGGGGCTTTTTTCTTCGTAATACGAGTTTATAATATCTTCACTTTCCTCTTGTGTTTCTGTTGTAAAATAAAGGAAAATAAAGTCACTATTTTTAATTTCACCAAGCCTGTCCGCCATGTAAACAGGACGTGAATTCAGTATTTCCGAATATCCCATATTACATCTGACAGGAAAGGATATCCCTTTTCGGTCAATTATTTCACTTTTGCGTTTGCACTCATCACAAGTTTTGCCGTTTTTAACAGGGCAGTTACGAGTAAGCATCAGCGGAATTCTGCCATAGACAAAAACTCCTTTTTCAATGGGTGCGGAAACCTTGTTAGCAAGGTCTAAATCGCATTCGCAAGACAAAATCATTTGAGAAACGCCAAGGGCTTTTGCTTCGTCTGCCGAAAGTGAGTTTAATATGTTAAGCGACGGCGAAGCAACAATTCTCTTGCGGCGTTTTTTAGCGATTGCCACCGAGTCAAGTGTGTGGCAAAGCACATATTCCGCAGATGACTTTTCAAGTATTTTTGAAACCTTTTCTTCATTTCCGAACATTCCGTGGGGAAGTTCAATGCCGTAACCGTTTGACCTGACTACTTCGTCAGGGGTGGTAATGGGAACAAAAATTAAATCTGCGTCAATATTTTCGGGAATGTTTTGCACGCTGTCAAATCGGCAGTAAATTTCATTCAAATTTTGTGCAGGAATATTTGTACTTTTAGGTGCAGTGGAAATTTTATAATTCTTATTTTTACAAATTGCCTCTGAAAGCTTTTGGAGAGCTTCCCGCCTCATTAAATTTATCTGCGAAACGGGGAGAGTGTAGTCAATGTTATTGTCAATCGAAATTTCGGCAGCTTCAAACTGTGTTCCGCCGCATTTTTTAAGTGATTCAATAATCTTTTCGGCACTGATTGGGCGGTTGACGGGCTCTTCGCATATATTTTCACTCTCGGTAGTAACTGCGATTTTTCCATACTCGGCTTTAAGAATTGCTCTTTCGCCGATTTTCCCGTGAAATTCCAATTTCAGTGGAAATCTTGCTTTTTCTTTGTTGTAGAGTTTTGCATATTTGTCAAACAGTTCTTTCGTGGCAGATTGAACATTTTCTTTTTCGCGGTAGCCGAACATATTTCTTCCAAGCTCATTTTTGAAGTAACCTTCGGTAAAACCCGACCGTGAGAAAAGACTTTGCAAATCTTTAGAATATTCGGAATTATAAGTACCGTTTACAGCCGCTTTGCAGGCAGTAACCGCCGCACTGACATATTCGGGGCGTTTCATTCTGCCCTCAATTTTGAAAGAAACAATACCAAGCTTTGCAAGCTCGTTTATGTGGCTGATGAGCGACAAATCTTTCAGGCTTAAATCATGTCCGGTGCCGTTTTCTACCTTAAAAGGTAACCTGCAAGGTTGAGCGCAAAGCCCTCTGTTACCGCTTCGTGAGCCCAGTGCAGCACTCATAAGGCACTGACCTGAAACGCACATGCAAAGAGCACCGTGAACAAATACTTCAAGGTCAATGGGCGAGTCTGATGCAAGAAATTTTATTTCTTCAAAGGAGAGCTCTCTCGGTAAAACCGCGCGTGAAAATCCCATAGATTTAAGAAGTTTAAGTCCCTCTTTTGTGCCAACCGTCATTTGTGTGCTGGCGTGCATTTCTATTTCGGGGCAAACTGTGCGGACAATTCGAGCAACGCCTAAATCTTGAATAATCAATGCGTCTGCACCTGCTTCGCAAATTTTCTTAACAGTATCGCAGACCTTTGAAAGTTCCGTATCTTTTACAAGGGTGTTAAGAGTAATGTGAACCTTAACACCCCTGGAGTGACAGTATTTAATTGTGTCTTTAAGCCCGTCAACGGAGAAATTAGCGGCATTTCTGCGAGCGTTAAAATCGCCTACTCCGAAATATACCGCATCAGCACCTGTAAGCACTGCGGCCTTTAAGGCTTCTTCATTTCCTGCAGGGGCAAGAATTTCCGGATTAGTCATCTTTTTTCTGCTTATTGTTATTTGCAAAAAGGTTTATTTGGTCATTTTTGAAGCTAACCTCGGTCTTGTAACGCTCAAGCTCACGCTTATAGTAATCTCTTTCGTTTTTAGCCTTGTTAGCTTCATCAAGATATTCTTTGATTTGTGTGCGGAAATTATCTGCCCCGGAAATTGATTTTTCAAGCTCGTCGGCAAGCTCCAAAGCGGTAAGAACTGCCGCCTGGTTAACGGTGATTAAGGAATTGCTGCGAAGAATTTCCGTCATACGTTTATCGATTTTTTCACCAAGGCTTACGGTGTAATCAATTGATTCGTCGGTATTGATATAGTAGTCGATTCCGCCTATATTAAGTTTGACTCTGTTTTTTTCCATGTTTTTCACACCTTTGTTTTGAGATTCCGTTTTCATTGTACCATATTGCGAGCATCTTTTCAAGCAGTTATGTCCTGTTGCCCATCAAAGCGTCAAGAATGCCTCCTGACTGTTTCGACGATTTATTGGGAAGTTTTATGTCCACAAGAATAGTATCGTCACCGATCACTTTAATTTCGTCCCAGCAGATTTTTATGTCTTCTTCACGTCCCAAAAGTCCGAAACATTTACTCCGCCCGAAAATTATAACAGAAACAAGGCAACCTGTGCAGGTGTCAATCTCAACGTCGCATACATTTCCCAGTTTTGCACCGTCGCAAAGGTTAATAACTTCTTTTTCGTGCATATCAGTAATAAAACAATTCATATTTATCCCCCTATACAT
>CAMFPJ010000058.1 GCA_945971755.1 uncultured Clostridia bacterium | reverse complement strand
GCAACCGAATATGCCGCACAGCTTGCACGTGTAAGCCTTGATTTGTCTGCCGCTAATATCGGAGCATCAATCAGTGAGATTTACGAGACTGAAGAATCAAAATATATTTGTATTGCCGTGGCAGATGATGAGTCTGCAACTGTCAGAAAACTTTATCTTGAAGAGGGCGAGTCAGAAGCATCATTCATTGAAAGTGCCGCAACAGAGCTTATTGAGCTTGTGGGAGAAAAAGCTGCAGGCATCAGAAGTATAGGGATTGAAATTTCGGACGCTGTTTCTGAAGAACCAAACGAAATGGAGAAAAAGCCGAGTAAAAAGGCAAATACAATTATTGCTATTGTTCTCGGAATTGTTTTTGTGCTCTGTGCCGTTCTTGCAATCGTCGTAAAAGTTCAGGGTGAAGACGGTTCTGCCACAAGAATGCTTCGTAAAGTGTTCGGCTATGAAACAACAGAACCTACAACCGAGAGTACAACAGCACCGGAACCTACAACAAATAAAGAGCCGCAAAAAGAGGAAATCAAGGTAAAAATTTCCGATATGATTATGGCCGATCTTGTAGAGATTGAAAATAAACGGGCTCAAGAGGCTGAGAAACTGACAGAAGAGTCAACTTCTTCCGAACCGGTTACAAATGAAGCGGGTGAAACAGTTTCAAATAATACCGAAGAACCAAATACGGAAATTGAGACAGATAAAGGCGCACCTGAATTTATT
Organism: uncultured Clostridia bacterium; assembly: GCA_945971755.1. GTDB lineage: Bacteria > Bacillota > Clostridia > Oscillospirales > Acutalibacteraceae > Fimenecus. The sequence goes on along the minus strand of CAMFPJ010000058.1, from coordinate 7,889 downwards.
ACAGTTAACGGTGAAAAAATGGCTGCTAAAACTGCAATTGCAGGTTTGGTAATGTCAGAGATGGGTGAGGGTTATAATACTGAAGCGGTTAAGGCTCAGGCTATTGTAATTTATACTTACCTTAAATACAGAGATAATGGGTTCGTCATTGACGGGGTAGAAATTGAGAAAGCAATAAATGATGAGGTTGAAAAGGCAGTTGACTCTGTTTACGGAAGATATATTACATACGGCGGAGAAGTTGCTCTTACACCGTATTTTGAGGCTGCAGCAGGTGCAACGGCAGATGCTTCAACAATTTTTGAAGGCTCATATCCTTATCTTAAATCAGTTGCCAGACTTGACGGAAATCCCGATGCCGCTGCCCCTGGTTACGAAACAACCGTAAAACTTAAACGCGGAGAAATTCAAGGAATTCTTCTTGATTTAGGTTATGAAATTGACGTAAACGATGACCCGATTAAGTGGATTTCAATTAAAAAGCACGATACAGCGGTTTCTTACGCTATCGGTTACGTAACTTCTGTAAAAATCGGTAACAAAGAAGTTTCCGGTTATGAATTTGTGTCAACAGCAAAGGAGATAGGTCTTAAATCAAACTGCTTCAAGTTTGAATATGACTCATCAACAGAAACATTTACATTTACTTCTTATGGCATAGGCTACGGCGTCGGTATGAGTAAAGCCGGTGCAAATGCTTTAGCAGAAAAGGGTTACAGCTACGAAAGAATTCTCAAAGCTTACTATGTAGGCACAACAATTCAAAAGGAGAAAGCATAATGAATATTTTAGTAACAGGCGGTGCAGGGTACATTGGCTCACATACTTGTGTGGAACTTCTTAACGCTGGTTATGACATTATAGTAGTTGATAATTACTATAATTCAAGCCCAAAGTCCCTTGAAAGAGTAAAAGAACTCACAGGCAAAGATTTTAAGTCTTACGAGTGCGATATTCGCGACAGTGAGGGAATGGACAAAATTTTTAAGGAAAATAAAATTGACGCAGTAATTCATTTCGCAGGTCTTAAAGCAGTGGGAGAATCTTGCCAAAAGCCTATTGAATATTATGATAACAATATCGGCGGTACCTTAAAGCTTTGCGATGTTATGAGAAATAACGGATGCAAGAATATAGTGTTCAGTTCATCTGCCACAGTTTACGGTATGAATAATGTTTCACCTCTTAAGGAAACAATGAAAACAGGCGGTACAACAAACCCTTACGGAACAACAAAATATATGATCGAAATTATTCTTGAGGATATCTGCAAAGCTGATAATGAGTGGAATGTAACACTTCTTCGTTACTTTAATCCCATAGGCGCTCACAAAAGCGGCAGAATAGGTGAAAATCCAAATGGAATTCCCAATAACCTTATGCCGTATATCACACAGGTTGCTATCGGCAAACGCGAGTTTTTAAGCGTTTACGGTAACGATTATGACACTCATGACGGTACAGGCGTCAGAGATTATATCCATGTTGTAGATTTGGCAGAGGGTCACGTTAAAGCGGTTGATAATATTCTCGAGGGGAATAAAGGTGTGCAGGTGTTTAACCTTGGCACAGGCGTAGGATACAGTGTTCTTGATATTGTAAAAGCCTTTAATAAAGCCTACGGTAAGGAGCTTCCTTATAAAATTGCACCTCGCCGCCCCGGCGACATTGCCACTTGCTATTCAGACCCAACAAAGGCTAAAGAGGTTCTCGGCTGGGAAGCAAAAAGAGGAATTGAAGAAATGTGCGAGGACTCTTGGCGCTGGCAGTCAAATAATCCGAACGGTTATTGATAAAACAAGAAAAAACGGTTAAATTTTTACGGAGGTGTTTTAAGTGAGAGTATTTGATTTTGACAATACAATATACGATGGCGAATCGGGCTTAGACTTGTTTTTGCATTTTTTGCGAAAAGACACCAAAGGAGTTTTGAAATACGTTCCCAAATTTTTCAAAGGCTTTTTGAAATACAAGCACGGTAGCATTACCATTGATGAAGTAATCTTCGAGTACGGTTCTTTGCTTAAAGAGTATTGCGAAAAATTTGCAGAAAATATTGAAAATGAGTTTGAGAATTTTTGGGACTTACACGAGCAAAAAATAAAATCTTTTTACCTTGATATACAAAACGATGATGATATTGTTGTATCTGCCTGTCCCGAGAGTCTTCTAAAAATCATGTGCGAACGTTTGGGAATAAAGCATTATATTTGTTCACAGGTAGATTTTAAGATAGGTGAGATTAAGCTAATTTGCTATAAGGATAAAAAAGTTGACCTTTTCAAAGAAATTTACGGTGACACTGAAATTGACGAGTTTTATACAGATTCCCCCAGTGATTTGCCGATGATTGAGATTTCACGTAATGCTTATTTGGTAAAAGGTGATAAAGTGCGTCTTATTAAAAAAGACGGAATAATGCTTGAACAGATTTAATTATGTTTATTTGAGCAGGCTGGGCAGTTGCACTGATATTCAGTGAGGAAAGTCCGGGCATCATACAGCAGGGTAACGGCTAACAGCCGCCGAGGGCGACCTTAGGGAAAGTGCATAGAGAAATACCGCCGCTTATGCGGTAAGGGTGGAAAGGCGAGGTAAGAGCTCACCGGCGTTGCAGAGATGTAACGGCCAAGCAAACCCTACCCGATGCAACGTCAACAGAAGTTGTCAGCTGGGCAGATACTTCGAAAGACGGCTTCAGGTGTGTGGTAACACACATCGCAGATAGATAATTGCCTTAAACGACAGAACCCGGCTTACAGGCCTGCTCATTTTTTCAGCCTCTGCTTTTGCGGAGGCTGAATTTAACAAATCCGGTCTTATAACATATAATACTTTTGGGGGTGTATCCTTTGAAAGTATTTATTTGTTCGCTTCTTGTAATTATATCTATGGCAGCGGTTATAATCGTAGCAACATTTTTACTGCTGCGCCTGATAATGCCGAGAAAACATCAAAACTATTATCTTTTAATTCCGTGTGACGAACATACTAAAGATGTCAGAAAACTTTGCTACGGTGCAAGGCTGAAACTAAATTTGTGCGGAGAGTGCTCAAAATGCACTTTGGTAGTTGTTGACGGCGGAATTTGCGAAAAAGAATTGTTCAATACTTTGGAAATGTGTAATGAAACAGACGGCGTTACGGTCGTTAAGAAAGAAAATTTGAAGGACTTTATAAATGGAAGATTTTGAAACAAAAATCAAAATACGAGGTACAGTTACCGAGATTACATACCGCAACGATGTAAACGGATATACTGTATTTGTGCTTGACACGGGCGAGGAAGAGTTAACCGTAGTGGGCATTTGCCCGGATGTACGTGAACACGACACTGTTGAAGCAGTAGGCGATTATACCTATCACGCTGTTTACGGCAGACAGTTTAAGGCAGACAGTTGCTTTGCAACTATTCCCGAAACTGTTGACGATTTGTATCATTATCTTTCAAGCGGTGCAATTTACGGAGTGGGTGAAGCAACTGCCCGTTCCATAGTTGAAAGATTTAAGGAAGCATCTTTCGATATTCTTGAAAATAACCCTGAACGTCTCTCTGAAATTCGCGGAATTTCTGCAAAAAAAGCAAAAAAAATCGGTGAAGAGTATAACCGTCAGTTTACTGTTCGCTCTCTCCTTATTTCTCTTTCGGGTTTAGGGCTTACAACCCAAGAAAGCTTGCTTGCCTTTGAAACTTTCGGAGTTGCCGCAAAAGAGATGGTGGAAACGGATCCTTATGCGCTTTGTGAGGCAGAAAACGGTATTTCCTTCGAAAGAGCGGAGGCTATTGCGAATTCTTTGCCTGTTTCGCCCTCTTCGGAACGTAGAATAGAAGCGGGAATTATACATATTATCCGCTACAATTTTAATAACGGTCACACCTGCATACCGCTTGAAAAAATCTTTGCACCCGCGTCATCACTTCTTGAAGAATCACGAGACAGAATAGAAGAAGTGATTGATTTAATAATCGAAAATAAACGCTTAATACTAAAAAAACTGAACGGCAAAGATTTTCTGTTTATTCCGGAGGCTTACCACGCTGAAATGGGCATAGCAAGACGTGTTCAGGTCTTGTTGAAATACCCACCCGAAGACCCTGAAAATGTCAATGTGTTTATCGATAAAATCGAATTGTCTTCAGGCTTTGAATACGCAGAGTTGCAAAGAAAAGCTATTGAAACCGCAGTAAATAAAGGTATTCTTATTTTAACCGGCGGACCGGGAACAGGCAAAACTACAACTCTTGACGGAATCATTAAGATTTTCGAAAAGAAAAATCTTGATATTGCTCTTTGCGCACCAACGGGCAGAGCCGCTCAAAGAATGACTGAGGCAACGGGCAGAAGTGCAATGACAATTCACAGACTTCTTGAGGTTGAGTGGCGAAACGAAAAGCCGTATTTTAAGAGAAATCTTCGCAATCCCCTTGAATGTCAGGCGGTAATAGTTGACGAAATGTCAATGGTGGATATTTTTCTTTTTAATGCGCTTGTTGAGGCTCTACCGTTCGGATGCAGGCTTATAATGGTTGGCGACAGTGACCAGTTACCGCCTGTAAATGCCGGTAATGTTTTGCATGATTTAATCGCAAGTGAACTTTTACCTGTTGTTGAGTTAAAAGAGATTTTCAGGCAGTCAATGAGCAGTAATATCGTTATGAATGCACACTCAATTGTCCGCGGTGAGCATATTAAAACAGATTATAAAGACGGCGACTTTTTTGTGCTTCACAAAAATTTCACCCTTGATGCAGTCCGTACTGTCCGTGATTTATATACAAAGCGTTTGCCCGACTCTTTCGGATTTGACCCACTAACGCAAATTCAAGTGCTTTGTCCGTCAAAAAAGGGGGATACAGGTACCTTTAATCTTAATAAGATTCTGCAGGAAGCAATAAACCCCGAAAACTCTGAAAAAGCTGAAATTAAAACGGAATACAGGCTTTTCCGTGAGGGTGATAAGGTTATGCAGATAAAAAATAACTACGATATTCGTTGGGAGTCAGAGCATAACGAGGGCGACGGAGTTTATAACGGAGATATAGGCTTTATCGAGAAGATTGATAACCGCAACGGTTATGTTATTATTGATTTTAGCGGTAAAAGAGCCACTTACTCAAAAGAGCAGTTAAATGAACTTGAATTGGCTTACGCCGTAACAGTGCATAAAAGTCAGGGCAGTGAATTTGAAGCAGTTATTATGCCTGTAATTGCAGTGACCGAAAAGCTTTGCTACCGAAATCTTCTGTACACGGCTGTCACAAGAGCAAAAAAACTTATGATTTTAGTCGGAACAGACGGAACTATTATAAAAATGATAGACAACGGTAAAACAAAACTTCGTTATTCTGCATTAAAATCATTTTTGCTTGACAAATACGAATAATGTATTATAATATTACAGAGCCAAGTAAATATGTACATGGGAGCTGGCAAAAGCCGGCTGAGATTAGAAATGATTTTTTCTTAAACCATTGAACCTGATGCGGATAATGCCGCCGTAGGAAGTTAAACTCAGCCTAAGGTGTATATGTGTCCCTTGGCTGATTTTTTTATTTTGTGGAGGAGAAAACACATGAAAAACAAAAAGAACATTTATTGGATTACCGAAAGTGCGGTAATGATTGCCCTTGCAATCGTTTTGGAACTCGTCTCAAAAATGATTATTCCCGAACTTCCCTTCGGCGGACAGATTACAATTGTTGCTATGCTTCCTGTTGTAGTTGTCGGTTGGAAATACGGACTTGGAAAAGGTGCAGTCACAGGACTTGTTTATGCTTTGGTTGAAATGGCAATGGGTGCAGGTACAATTTCAGCAGCCGCTTTGCCTAGCTCAGAAGACTATTTAGGTTCAGTCGGTAAGGTTGCACTTATGATTTGCTTGGACTATATTTTAGCTTATACTTCTATTGGTCTTGCAGCAATGTATAAAGGCAAAATTCAAAAAGCAACCGTTTCTTTACCTCTCGGTGCTTTTACAGCACTTTTGCTCCGTTACGTTTGCCACATCATTTCAGGCTTCGTTCTTTACGGTGCTTGGGCTGAATGGTTCTTTACTCAGGAAGGTTTCTATTCATGGGGACAGACAATCGTTGAGAAATTCAGCGGTAATTCACTTGCATTTATCTATTCTTGTATCTATAACGGCATTTATATGATTCCCGAAATCATTTTGACAACAATTGCAGCTGTTGTAATTTCAAGAATTCCGCAGATTATCAAAACAAAGCAAAACTAATTCAATTACATAATAAATAAGCACTACCGTTCGGTAGTGCTTATTTTGTTATTCTCCAAGTCTTCTGTCGAAGCTTCTGTACTGGATTGCTTCGGTAACGTGCTTTGTGTCAATTTCTTCAGAATTATCCATATCCGCAATGGTTCTTGCAATTCTGAGTACCTTGTCGTATGCCCGTGCAGAAAGCCCTAAACGTTCAAATGCAGTTTTCATAATCAGTTCCGCAGACGGAGTTAAGTAACAGTATTTTCTTGTTGCACTTGCGTCCATTTTAGCGTTGCAGGTAATGCTTGTACCTTTGAAACGCTCCCGTTGAATTTCACGGGCTTTGTTAACCCGTTTCTTTATTTCGCTTGACGGCTCCGCCTTTTCTTTGCTCGAAAGGCTTTCGTAGTCAACGGGCGGAACGTCAATGTGAATGTCAAGACGGTCAACAAGCGGACCGCTTACTCGGTTAAAATAATTACGTGCGGCATTTTCCGAACACGTACACTTGTGCGTGGGGTGTCCGTAGTATCCGCAGGGGCAAGGGTTCATAGCGCAAACCACCATAACAGAGCAGGGGTATTGAAATTTTGCCGCAACACGGGAAATACTGATTACCCCGTCTTCAATGGGCTGTCTTAGAATTTCAAGGGATGTTCTTTGAAATTCAGGAAGCTCGTCAAGAAATAAAACTCCGTTGTGAGAAAGTGAAATTTCACCGGGCTTGGGTATTGCTCCGCCGCCTGAAAGACCGGCAGGTGAAACGGTGTGATGCGGTGAACGAAAAGGTCTTGCCCTAAGCAGTGAAACACCTTTTGGAAGAGCACCTGCAATCGAATAAATTTTTGTTGTTTCAATTGACTCATCAAAAGTCATGTCGGGCAATATTCCAGGGAGCCTTTTTGCAAGCATGCTTTTTCCTGCACCGGGAGGTCCTACCATAAGCACATTATGACCGCCTGCCGCGGCAATTTCGAGTGCTCTTTTAACCTCTTCCTGTCCTCTGACATCTGCAAAATCGGGAATATTATCGGGGAGCTTGTATTCTGCGTAATGGTCACTTGTTACTTTATCAATTTTCTTAATACCCGAAAGGTGATTTACAAGTTCAACAACATTTTTAGTTGGGTAAACATTGATTCCTTTAACAACCGCACCTTCGGGTGCATTTTCAAAAGGAATAAATATATCTTTAATTCCCTCTTCTTTTGCGGCAATAACCATAGGAAGAACTCCGTTGATTTTACGAAGATTTCCGTCAAGTGAAAGCTCACCTACAAAAGCAACATCTTCAGGAACTGATTTAAGTTCCTCATTTGCACAAAGCAGCGCAATTAAAATCGGCAAATCGTAGATGGGACCTTCTTTTTTTATGTCCGCAGGGGCAAGGTTAACCGTAACTCTGCTGACCGGGTATGTAAAACACGCGTTTTTAATTGCGGAGCGTACTCGCTCGCGGCTTTCCGAAACAGCAGTGTCGGGAAGTCCCACAATATCAAATCGCGGCATACCGCCAGAAATGTCCGCTTCAACAGAAACTTTGTAAGCGTTCATACCGAAAAGCCCCATACTTGTAATTCTTGCAAACATAACGTCACCCCTTATTTCAACTAATTATACTATAATATCTGTCTCTTATACACATCTGACGCTGCCGACGAAGGCTT
>CAMFPJ010000057.1 GCA_945971755.1 uncultured Clostridia bacterium | reverse complement strand
TGTTATTTTATCAAACCAAATATTTTTTGTCAAGAAAAATTGCCCCCCACTCTCTGTGGAGGGCATTTAAGTACAATTTATTCAGCTTTTGCCTCTTCGTCCTTCGGAAGAATTGCGTTAACAATAATACCAAGGATAAGTGCGCAAGCAACTTCTGTAAGTGTAACCTTACCAAAGGAAAGTGTAAGACCGCCGATACCGCAGATAAGAATAACCGCAACTACAAAGAGGTTTCTGTTCTTACCAAGGTCAACGTTCTGAATCATCTTAAGACCGGAAACTGCAATGAAACCGTAAAGAGTAACGCAAACGCCGCCCATTACGCAGTTGGGAATTGTTGCAAGGAATGTAACAAACGGACCGAAGAATGAAATTACTATTGCCATAATTGCTGTTGCAAAAATTGTTACTACTGAAGCGTTGCCTGTAATAGCTACACAACCAACTGATTCGCCGTATGTTGTATTCGGGCAACCGCCGAAGATAGCACCAACCATTGAACCTACGCCGTCACCGAGAAGTGTTCTGTGAAGACCCGGGTCCTCAAGAAGATCTTTACCGATAACTGAAGAAAGGTTTTTGTGGTCAGCGATGTGCTCTGCGAAAACAACAAACGCAACCGGAACATAAGCTACTGCAACGGTAATAATGTATTTAGCGTCAATAGCCTTAAGTCCTTTTGCAGCCATCATAAATGAGAAATCGGGAATTGCGAAAATCTTCATGTCGCTGAATACGCCGAAATCAATAATCTGAAGACCTGTATTACCTGTCTTAACACCGATTACCGTAAAGATTGCAGCAACTGCATAACCTGCAAGAATACCGATAATAAACGGAATAAGCTTTGTCATCTTTTTGCCGTAAACCGAGCAAAGAATAACTGTGAAAAGTGTTACAAGACCGCAAATAAGAGCAATGTAGGGATTAGCAGTGCTTGCTCCCTCAGCGTCAAGAACTTTACCGAGCGTAAGGTCGCCTACTGCGTTACCTGCAAGTGAAAGACCGATGATTGAAACTGTGGGTCCGATAACAACTGCAGGCATAAGCTTGTTAATCCACTTAACACCTGCAACTTTAACTGCAATAGCAATTACAACGTAAACAAGTCCTGCGAAAATTGCACCGAAGATGATGCCTGCATAGCCTGCCTCTGCAGAAGCCGCACCGCCGAAAGCGGCAAACATTGAGCCAATGAAAGCGAATGATGAACCGAGGAAAACGGGACTGTTAAACTTTGTGAAGAGAAGGTAAACAATTGTGCCGACGCCTGCACCGAAAAGTGCTGCGGACTGGCTCATACCGTTACCGATAATTGAGGGAACTGCTATTGTTGCCGCAAGAATTGCAAGCAACTGCTGAAAAGCGAACACAATAAGTTGTCCGAATTTCGGCTTGTCTTTGATGTTGTAAACGAGATTCATTTTATATCCTCCTTTTATTTCAAGGCTTTCGCCCTTTATCCTTTTGAAATGGCAACCTCTGTTGCACCGTCAATCTCACGAAGACGCACACCGACAAACTCTTCTTTTGACGTGGGAACATTTTTGCCTACGTAATTTGCGCAAATGGGAAGTTCTCTGTGTCCGCGGTCAATCATAACCGCAAGCTGAATTACCGCAGGTCTGCCAAGGCCGATAATTGCCTCCATTGCAGCTCTTGCCGTTCTGCCCGTGTAAAGAACATCATCAACAAGAATAATGTTCTTTTTATTCACGTCAAAGTCAACAACCGTGCCGTTAACGTGAGGAGAGGTGTAACGCTCTGTAAGGTCATCACGGTAAAGGGTAATGTCAAGTTCGCCTGTCTTAACGCTGATATCAGAAAATTTCTCAATATTATTTTTGAGTATTTCCGCAATGGGCACGCCTCTGCGTTTTATTCCGATTAAATAAAGTTCTTTTTCATTTGCGTTACGTTCAATTATTTCATGTGAAAGACGGGCAAGTGTGCGAAGCATCGTCTGTTCATCAATAATAACTTTTCCGTCCATAAAACACCTCAAAAAAAGATGCCTCACCGAAAAAACGGCAAGGCACACTTAAACTTTGATTATTTTATAACCCTTGCCGGCATCTCTGTACCGAGTTAAAGGAACTCAACTGAATTTTATTTTATCACACCGTTTTACAAATGTAAATAAAATTTTACAAATTTCTTAAAAAATTATACGTTGATTTCAACCTCAACGCCTAAAAGGCTTTTGTATTTTTCAACAATCGGCTTAACCTCTGCTTCAATGAACTCAACAACCTGTTCAGGAGCTCTGCCCACAAAATTCTCAGGCTTCATTGTTGCCATGATTTCTTCTTTTGTCATGCCGAAAGCCTCGTCAGCGGCAATTCTGTCAATAAGGTCATTTGGTTTGCCCTCAACCTTAACAACTCTGCCTGCGTCCATTGAGTGAACACGAATTCTTTCGTGTAATTCCTGTCTGTCGCCGCCTTTTTTTACAGCCGCCATCATAATATTTTCCGTTGCCATAAACGGAAGCTCTGCAAGCAAATGCTTTTCAATCATTTTGGGGTAAACAACAAGTCCCGAAACAACATTGATATAAAGTTCAAGAACAGCGTCAATAGCAAGAAATGCTTCGGGAATGCTGATTCTCTTGTTTGCGGAATCATCAAGAGTTCTTTCAAACCACTGTGTTGAAGCGGTAATTGCAGGGTTAATTGAATCTGCTATAACATATCTTGCAAGTGAAGAAATTCTCTCACTTCTCATGGGGTTGCGCTTATAAGCCATTGCAGATGAACCAATCTGCTTTTTTTCAAAGGGTTCTTCAATTTCTTTTTCGTGCTGTAACATTCTAAGGTCGCCTGAGAATTTGTAAGCGGATTGAGCAATCTGTGAGAGTACGGAAAGAACATTATAATCAAGTTTTCTTGAATATGTTTGACCGGAAACCATATAGCAGGACTCAAAACCGACTTTTTGAGCAACCTTTTTGTCAAGAGCCTTGATTTTTTCCGAGTCGCCCTCAAAAAGTTCTACGAAAGATGCCTGTGTGCCCGTTGTGCCCTTTGAACCTAAAAGACGCATTTGTGAAATCTGGAACTCAAGGGAATTCATATCCATTACAAGGTCTGAAAGCCAAAGCGAAGCGCGCTTACCAACAGTTGTGGGCTGTGCAGGCTGGTAATGTGTATAAGCAAGGCAAGGCATATCCTTGTATCGGAGAGCAAATTTTGAAAGAATATCAATAAGGTTTACGAGTTTTTTCCTTACAAGCTTTAAGCCCTCGGTCATAGTGATAACGTCTGTGTTGTCACCCACAAAGCAAGAGGTTGCGCCAAGGTGAATAATACCCTTAGCATTTGGGCAAAGCTCACCGTAAGCGTGAACATGGCTCATAACATCGTGGCGAAATTCCTTTTCATAAGCCTCGGCTACTTCGTAGTTAATATCTTCAGCGTGTGCCTTAAGCTCGTCAATCTGTTCCTGAGTTATGTTAAGACCTAACTCCATTTCACTCTCCGCAAGAGCAATCCAAAGCTTTCTCCATGTTTTGAATTTGAAGTCGGGAGAGAAAATATATTTCATCTCCTTGCTCGAGTATCTTGAATTAAGGGGGCTTTCGTAAATGTCTTTCATTTCGCTTCTCCTTTTATTTCACAAAATAATTTCTGATTCTTTCAACTGCTTTTTCGGTATTTTTCGCTGAACCGAATGCAGTAAGGCGGAAATAGCCCTCACCGCTGGGACCAAAGCCCTCACCGGGTGTGCCCACAACCTGAATCTCATTAAGAAGTGTATCAAAGAATTCCCAGCTACCCATTCCGTCGGGAGTTTTAAGCCAAACGTAAGGTGAGTTAACCGCACCGTAAACCGTAAAGCCGCAATCTTTAAGTCCGTTAAAAATTGTCTTTGCGTTTTTCTGATAATATGCAATAATGTCTCGAACTTGCTTCTTGCCCTCGTCTGAATAAACAGCTTGAGCGGCACGCTGTGTTATGTAAGAAACACCGTTAAATTTGGTTGCCTGCCTTCTTGCCCAAAGAGCGTTTAATTCAACGCCGTCTGCTTTAAGGTCGTGGGGAACTACCGTGTAACCGCAACGTACACCTGTAAAGCCTGCTGTTTTTGAAAAGCTTCTGAACTCAATGGCACAGGTTTTAGCGCCCTCAATTTCATAAATCGAATGGGGAACATCTGCCTCTGTAATAAATGCTTCGTATGCGGAGTCAAAAAGGATAAGTGCACCGTTTTCGTTAGCGTAGTCAACCCATTTTTTAAGCTCGGTCTTTGTAATTGCCATACCTGTTGGGTTATTGGGGAAGCAAAGATAAATAATATCAACTTTTTCACTTGGAATTTCAGGCAAGAAGTTGTTTTCAGCCGTGCAGGGCATATAGTAAATATTAGTCCAACTGCCGTTTAAGAAGTCTCCCGCTCTGCCTGCCATTACGTTTGTGTCAACGTAAACAGGGTAAACAGGGTCACAAACCGCAACCTTGTTCTGAGTGGAAAGAATGTCGCCGATGTTACCGCAGTCAGACTTTGCACCGTCGCTTACAAAAATCTCGCTCTCATCAATTTCAACACCTCTTGCGCGGTAGTCATTGTCAGCAATAGCGGAAAGCATCCACTTGTGACCGTATTCGGGCGGGTAACCCATAAATGTTTTTTCGTCTGCCATATCGTCAACTGCCTTGTGCATAGCATCAATGCAGGCAGGCGCAAGGGGTCTTGTAACGTCACCGATTCCAAGACGGATAATCGGCTTGTCCGGGTTTGCCGCAGTGTAAGCATTTACCTTTTTTGCGATATTTGAAAAAAGGTAAGAGCTTTGTATTTTCAAAAAGTTTTCGTTGATTTTCATTTTTATTCACCTCTACTAAAATTTTCCTGTAAAAACCTCAACCGCAGGGCCGTTAAGGTAAACATCTCCGTCATTTGCCCAGCACACAAAAAGTTCCCCACCGGGCATATTAACCGATATTTCACTTTCTCGGTCGCAAAAGCCAAGTAAAACCGACGCAACCGCTGCGGCGCAAGCGCCTGTGCCGCAAGCAAGCGTTTCGCCCGAGCCACGCTCGTGAACCCTTGCTTTCAAGCGGTTTTTTCCGATAACGCTGACAAATTCAGCGTTAATTCTCTCGGGGAACATCTCGTGATTTTCAAATCGGCAACCGTAAATACCGAAATCAATTAAATCAGGGTCTTCGCAAAATGTTACGCAATGGGGATTACCCATGGAAACGCACGTTACATCAAAATATCTGTCATAAACAAAAATGCTTTTGTTTTTAACAACCGAATCGCCAAATCTTGTGGGTATTGACTTTCCGTTGAGTACCGGTTTTCCCATATTAACCGTTGCGGAAATTGCCTTTCCGTTCTCTGCCTCAAGAATTACGGTTTTAATTCCCGAAAGAGTGTTGATAAGGGCTGTCGTTCCGCTGATTTTTCTGCGGTCATAAAGAAATTTTGCTGCGCAACGCATTGCGTTTCCGCACATTTTTGCCCTTGAACCGTCTGCATTGTAAATATCCGCAAAGCAATCCGCGTTTTTGTCACGGCTTAAAATAACAATTCCGTCTGCGCCTATTCCGAAATGAGGTTTGCTGAGTTTAACGGCAAGCGACTCGGGGTTTTCAACCTTTTCTCTGAACGCATCTATATATATGTAATCATTACCTGCGCCGTGCATCTTTACAAAATTCATCATATCTCCTCCGTTCAAAGAAAAGATATGATGAGCGATTAGTTTTTATTCATATAAGGGGAAACGTGCAACAAGTGATGCAACACGATTTGTAATTTCTTCTTTTTTATTTTCAAAATCAGTTGCAGCAAGGTAAATGCACTCTGCAATTTCATCCATTTCTGCCGTACCCATACCTCTTGTTGTAACAGCGGGTGTACCGAGGCGGATACCGCTTGTAACAAAAGGCTTCTCGGGGTCATTGGGGATAGCGTTCTTGTTGGCGGTAATATGAACCTCGTCAAGTCTTCTTTCAAGCTCTTTGCCCGTAACACCGATTGAACGAAGGTCAACAAGCATTAAGTGATTGTCTGTTCCGCCGGAAACAAGGTTAATGCCTCTCTTTGTAAGACCCTCGGCAAGAGCCTCAGCGTTTTCTACTACCTTTTTCTGATATTCCTTAAACTCCGGCTTAAGAGCCTCGCCGAAGCATACTGCTTTACCTGCAATAACGTGCATAAGCGGGCCGCCCTGTGTGCCGGGGAAAATAGCTTTGTTAAACTGTTTGCCGAATTCTGCGTCCTTGCAAAGAATAATACCTCCGCGAGGGCCGCGAAGAGTCTTGTGTGTTGTTGATGTAACAACATCGGCATAAGGAACGGGTGACGGGTGAACGCCTGCGGCAATAAGACCTGCAATGTGAGCCATGTCAACCATTAAATAAGCGCCGTTTTCGTGAGCAATGTTTGCCATTCTCTCAAAATCAATTACTCTCGGGTAGGCAGAAGCGCCTGCAACAACGAGTTTCGGCTTATTCTCTTTAACTAATTGTTCAAATTTTTCATAATCAATGTAACCTTCATCATTGATGCCGTAAGGAACAAAGTTATAATACTTTCCTGACATATTAACAGGTGAGCCGTGCGTTAAATGGCCGCCCTCGGCAAGATTCATACCCATTACTGTGTCACCGGGCATAAGAAGTGCAAAATAAACAGCCAAGTTTGCCTGTGCACCTGAGTGAGGCTGAACGTTAACATACTCTGCGCCGAAAAGCTTTTTAAGTCTTTCGCAGGCAATATCCTCAACCTTGTCAACATATTGGCATCCGCCGTAATAGCGGTGACCCGAATAGCCTTCAGCATACTTATTTGTAAGAATACTTCCCATTGCAGCCATAACCTCGGGAGAAACAATGTTCTCGCTTGCAATAAGCTCAATGTTCTGTTTCTGTCTTGTAAGCTCCTCGTTCATTGCGGCAGCAAGCTCAGGGTCGCTGTTTGAGATAAATCCAATGGTATCAATCATGTTACTGTACATTTATTACGTCCTCCGTTTTAATTATGCTAAATTTTACTCTTCAGGGAAAAATGCTTTGTGTATTGCAGAAACAGCCTTGTCTGCATCGTTAATGTCAATAAGAACAGAAATTTTGATTTCGCTTGTTGCAATCATATCTATATTAATGTCGCGGTCATAAAGAGCCTCAAACATTTTTGCGGCTGTGCCGGGGTGTGACTCCATACCTGCGCCCACAATAGAAACCTTTGCCACATTTGTATCGCAAATAATATCCTCGGGCGAAATGTCAAATGTGTCCGCAATGCAGGCAACTGCTTCTTCGGCGTTACCCTTTGAAACCGTAAAGGTAATATCCTTTGTGGTGTCGCGGCCAACTGACTGTAAAATAATATCAACATTGATTTTGTGTTTTGCAAGAACCGAGAAAAGCTTAAAAGCAACACCCGGTGTGTTTGAAATTTTTGTAACTGAAATACGTGCAACGTCTGTGTCTTTTGTTACACCTCTGATAAGCATTTTTTCCATTTTAGCAACCTCCTTAACGATTGTTCCGGGAACTCTTTTAAGACTTGAAAGAACCTCAACTTTTACATTGTATTTTTTTGCCATTTCAACCGAACGGTTATTAAGAACCTGTGCGCCGAGAGTGGCAAGCTCAAGCATTTCATCATAAGTAATTTCCTGAAGCTTTTGAGCGTTCGGCACTTTTCTCGGGTCAGCCGTGAAAACACCCTCAACATCAGTATAAATCTGGCAACGGTCAGCGTGCATGGCCGCTGCAATTGCAACTGCGCTTGTGTCACTGCCTCCGCGACCGAGAGTTGTTAAATCGTCATATTTATTTATTCCTTGGAAGCCTGCAACAACTACAATGTTGTGACGGTCAACTTCAGCACGAATCCTGTCAGCCTTAACCGATTTAATTCTTGCGGTACCGTATGCAGAGCTTGTGTTAAAGCCTGCCTGCCAACCAAGAAGCGATACAGCCGGGCAGCCCAGTTTTTCAATCGCCATTGCAAGAAGTGCGATGGAAATTTGCTCGCCGGATGTAAGGAGCATATCCATTTCTCTTTTTGACGGCTTGTCTGTAATTTCGTAAGCCTTTTCAATTAGTTCGTCTGTTGTGTCGCCCTGAGCAGAGACAACCACTACAACGTCATTGCCCTCACGGTAAGTATCCGTAACAATTTTGGCAACGTTCATAACTCTTTCGGCATTTGCAACTGAACTTCCGCCGAATTTTTGAACAATAAGTCCCATATATTTCACCTCACAGGAAATTTATCAATAATCTGTAATTCTGATAAGAGATTCAATTTTTATCTCCGAAATATTATCAAGTGCACAAACGAGTTTTCTTTCTTCGTCACATTTTGTAACGAACGCAATTTCATCATCGGGAGCGCCGTCAAAGGTTAAAAGTTTGATTTCGCCGATTGCATTTTCAATTACAGTTTTTGCTGTTTCTTTATGTTCTGTCTTGGCTCGAACATAAAGTGGATTTGCGTCGGTATCAAAATCTACTACATAGTTCTCTACTGTATCTCCCCAGCCGAAAGGCTTTCTCTTATCGGCATTTCTTGCGCAGTCAATAACATCTGCAACAACCGCTGAAGCAGTGGGAAGCTTTCCCGCACCCTTGCCGTAAAAGACAACATCGCCCGTTGCGTTTCCGCGAACAAGAATTG
>CAMFPJ010000056.1 GCA_945971755.1 uncultured Clostridia bacterium | reverse complement strand
ACCTAAGCCTTCGTCGGCAGCGTCAGATGTGTATAAGAGACAGCGTTGACGGAGAACACATTTCCTGCTCCTGCTTTTCAAGAGAGTTGCTCTATTAGCTGAAAAGAGCAATAAAAGTTTTGGATTTGTGACCGCTCCCGAGCGAATATCGAAAGCTTCGATTAAGATATTCCGTATAACTGCGTTAAAGTTTTTGAGCGGCAAGTTTTTTACTTGCAATACGGGTGGAACCGTGGAATGTATTTTTTAGCATTTCATCCTGTTTTCAGGGTGAAGTGCTTTTTCTTTTTTGAAAGGAGAATATATATGATTAAAGTAACTTTAAGAGATGATGTCAAGGAATTTCAAAGTGGCATCACAATTGCAGAAATTGCAAAGTCAATCGGTATGGGACTTTACAAAGCTGCGGTAGGCGGAAGAATTAACGGTGAATACTGTGATTTGCGCACCCCTGTAACAGAGGACTGCACACTTGAAATTGTAACCTTCGGAGAAGACCTTGACGGTAAAAAGACTTTTTGGCACACGGCGTCACATATCCTTGCACAAGCAGTTAAACGCCTTTATCCCGACACAAAACTTGCTATCGGCCCTGCTATTGACAACGGCTTTTATTATGACTTTGACTCGGAAATAAATTTCACACCTGAAATTCTCGAAAAAATCGAGGCAGAAATGAAGAAAATCGTCAAAGAAGATTTACCGCTTGAAAAGTATGAAATGGAGCCCGAGGCTGCACTTGATTATTTCAAAGAGAACGGCGAAATCTATAAATATGAGCTCATTGAAGAGCACGCAAATAACGGTGAAAAAATTACTTTCTATAAACAGGGTGATTTTAATGAGCTTTGCGCAGGACCGCACATTATGTCAACCGGTGCAGTAAAAGCATTCAAGCTTACCTCCTGCACAGGCGCATATTGGCGCGGTGACGAAAAGAATAAGATGCTTCAAAGAATTTACGGCGTTGCCTTCCCGAAAGCCGCCGAGCTTGAAGAACATCTTCAGAGAATTGAAGAAGCAAAGAAGAGAGACCATAATAAACTCGGCAGAGAGCTTGAACTCTTCACAACAAGTGATGTTATCGGTCAGGGTCTTCCGATTATGCTTCCGAAAGGCGCAAGAATCATTCAGCTTCTTCAAAGATTTGTCGAAGACGAAGAACAAAGACGCGGTTGGCTCTTAACAAAAACACCGTTTATGGCAAAAAGCGACCTTTATAAGATTTCAGGACACTGGGACCACTATCTTGACGGTATGTTTGTTTTGGGTGACCCAACAGACGAAAGCAAAGAGTGCTTCGCACTCCGTCCTATGACTTGCCCGTTCCAGTATCAGGCATATCTTAACAGAGCAAGAAGTTACAGAGATTTGCCGCTTCGTTATAACGAAACATCAACTCTTTTCAGAAACGAAGCATCAGGCGAAATGCACGGTCTTATCCGTGTCCGTCAATTCACAATTTCAGAAGGACACCTTATGTGCCGCCCGGACCAGCTTGAAGAAGAATTCAAGGGCTGTCTTGAACTTGCGATTTATATGCTTAAAACACTCGGACTTTATGAAGACGTATCATACAGATTCTCACAGTGGGATCCTAACGACAGAGACAAGTATATCGGCACAGACGAGCAGTGGGCAGAGGCTCAGGGAATTATGGAGAAAATCCTCAATCACCTTGAAATTCCGTATAAAATCGGTGTTGGCGAAGCTGCATTCTACGGTCCGAAGCTTGATATTCAAATTAAAAATGTTCACGGCAAGGAAGATACGCTTATCACAATTCAGATTGACCAGCTTCTTGCCGAAAAATTCGGTATGGAATATGTTGACGCTGACGGAACAAAGAAAAACCCGTATATTATTCACAGAACTTCAATCGGATGCTATGAGAGAACACTCGCTTTGCTTATTGAAAAGTATGCAGGTGCATTCCCGCTTTGGCTCTCGCCTGTTCAGGTTAAAGTTCTTCCGATTGCCGACCGTCACCATGAAAGAGCATACGAAATCAAGTCTGAACTTGAGAAGTACGGCATGAGAGTAGAGGTTGATGACAGAAGCGAAAAGATTGGCTACAAAATTCGTGAAGCACAGCTTCAAAAGATTAACTATATGCTTGTTGTCGGTGACAAGGAAGTTGAAGAAAAAACAGTTTCAGTAAGAAAACGCGGCGAGGGAGACATCGGTTCCATGGCGGTTTCCGACCTTATCGCAAAGCTTAACGAAGAAATCGCAACAAAAGCGTTAAATTAAATAAACGAAAGAGTGATTGTATGGCAAAAGCACCGTTAACCGTTACGGTTATAACCGATACACATTATTATTCAAAAAAGCTCGGTACCGAGGGCAAAGCGTACGACAAAGGCAACTCAAAAAGTCAACTTTTGTTAAAGGACGCCGCTGAGGTTCTTGCCGCCGCCTTTGAGCAGATTAAGAACGATACAAGAACGGATATTGTTCTTCTCTCAGGTGATACAACAACAAACGGAGATTTTGATTCCCACAAAGAATTTATTGAGATGCTCCGTGACCTTAAAAATGCAGGCAAGAGAGTTTTTGTTTTAACGGCAACTCACGATTTTCAGGACGACGGCAAAACCTATGCATACCGTGGTGATGAAAAGGTTGAAATTCCTGCGGCAAAGCGTGAAGATTTGTTTGAAATGTACCGTGAATTCGGTCCTGACCAAGCTTTGTCGGTTCATCAGCCCAGTATGTCATACTCCGTCAAGCTTGCGGATGGTTACCGCCTTTTAGCAATTAACGACGATAAAAATTTATCAGGAAAAAGCGGCGTTTCCGACGATTGTTTTAACTGGATAAAAGAACAGGTTGAAGATGCAAAGAAAAACGGTGAATTTATTCTTTCAATGACGCACCACCCCATGATTGCTCCGTCCCCCATATATGCACTTATCGGTAAAAATGATATGTTCGGTGATTTCGACATTCGCCGCGAGCAGTTTGCTGATTTAGGTATGCAGTTTATGCTCACCGGTCACACTCACATTCACAGTATTGATAAGATAGTTTCCAAGCGAGGAAATACATTCTATACAATAGCCAGTGCTTCGCCGATAGGTTACCCGGGTACAATTCGCACGGTTGTGCTTGACCCAGACAAAGATGTTGTCAGCACCACAACCGACTTTATCACTGTTAAGCCTGAGTGTGAACTTTGGGGCGGAACAATGAAAGGCCACCTTGAACATCAGCTTGCAGGAATGATTGTGGATATGGTTCATGCCGCCGCAGATGACACAGAAACTTTTGCAACAATGGTTACTGCCATGAGCATTAAGAAGAAACTTATTTATAAAATAGGTTGGCTAATCAAACCTATTGCGAAAATTCTTAACAAGCTCACAATCGGTACTGTTGCAAAATGGACGAAGAAAGAAACAGGACTAAAAAAAGAGGATTATGAAGCAATCAAAAATGACAGCGTAGTTGATTTTATCATTAAAATGGTATTAAATCTTTACGGCGGAGATAATCTTTACAATCCTGAAGACCCTGAATACAAAATCACAATGGGGCTTATCAGTATTCTTGACTCAATATTTGACACGTTACATATTAAAATCAGAAAACTTATTAAGGTTTCCGATTCTCTGTTTGATTTTGTTGAACCGCTTATTCACAACCGCTCAATTCCCTCTTACAACACGGTTCTTCCGATTATGCCGTTTTATGGTGAAGGCGAGCAAGGTCCCGTTCCCGAAGAAGTCAGACAGGAAAGAACAATTAAAAGCAAGAAGGGTCCCGGAATTATCGCCGCTCTTGTAATCGGTTTGATTGTTCTCCTTATTCCCTTGATTTTGATTTTCGGCATAGGTTTTGTCGTCAACCAAATTAAGTATGGAAAGAAAATGAAGATTGATGAATAATCATTAAAGCTTAAACGGTGAGCATTTAACGGCTCACCGTTTTTGTATTTATTTTAGATGTTTTTATTGTATAATTTTTTTGTGCAAAAAGTGGAATTTTTTTTCAAAATTTATCTATTTTAACCCAAAATAAGTCAATATATAACTATTTTAGCAGATAATCAACATTTTACTTGATTTTTTCAGAATTTGGGTATATAATCATAATATATATTGAGGGGTTATGCACCTTTTTACGCTTGTTTTTGGAGGTATATATCGTGAGCGGAGATTTACACTGTCACACAAGGCTTTCTGACGGTTCACTGGGAATTGAGGAAATTATTACATTAGCTGCTAAAAAAGGGCTTAAAACAATAGCAATAACCGACCATGACTGTCTTGCGGGCACAGTTCGAGGAAAGGTAATCGGAGCAAGACACGGTGTTCAGGTTATTCCCGGTGTCGAATTTTCCTCCACTTTTGAAGAAATCGGCAAAAATATTCATATTCTCTGCTACCTTCCTGACTCTCCCGAAATGCTTGAGGGCCTTTGCAAGCGCAACTCAATGGCAAGAAAAAGAGCGTCACATTTTATGATGCTTCAGGTTGCAAAGCGGTATCCAATACCTACTGAATTTATTACAAAATGTGCTAACGGCTCAACAAATCTTTATAAAAAGCATATTATGCAAGCTCTTATTGAGTGTGGATATGCCGAGTCTTTCAACGGAGAAATGTATAAAAAGCTTTTCACCAAAGAAAGCGAAGAAAATATACTTATCACTCCTAAATATGAGAGCACCAAAGACGTTATTGACGCTACTCACGAAGCGGGCGGTATTGCAATTTTAGCTCACCCGTTCCTTACGGGCTGTGAAAACAACATTGATGATTTAATTGCTATGGGAATTGACGGTATTGAAGTTAATCACCCAAGCGCAAATGAAGATCAACAAGCTTTACTTTGCAAAAAAGCGTCAAAAGCAAAAATACTTATTACGGGCGGCAGTGATTTTCACGGTCTTTACAATGAGTATAAAGTCTCTCTCGGTGACTATACTACAACTGACGACGACTTGCATGCTTTGCTTACATACAAGTCAAAGCAGAAAAGACTTCAGAAGAAATTAGCGCAAGCCACAGAAACAAATGCATAAACTTTGCATAATTTAATACATACATAAATCTTATTAAGGAGGTCGGTATTATGTTTGACGACAGCGACGTAAAGATTTTCAACGACAATGGTAAGCCCGAAGAAAACTTTGATGAAATTGCGGTTATTGCGGAAATGACCCGTCAAAGAAGCAACGGCAACTCCGAAAAAGCAAAGAAACTCGGCAAACACCTTGCAGATATTTTTGTTGATGAAACAAAGATGATAAAAGACCTTTCAAGAGAGGTTGGCTCACTTGATTTTGACGCCGACACGGTTTATCAAATTAAAGTTTTGCTTGCATTTACTGCAGAATACTGCATAAATCATTCTCTTCCGTCTCCCCTCCTTTCAAATACGGCTGTTAACAATATGTATGATACGGTAAGAAATCAAGCATTTGATTTTTACGACAGACTTGATGATGCGGCTGAATACAGTCTTTATTACCTTGCCGTTCGCAAGGGTAATGATATTGCCTCAGAAATCGGGAATTCTTTTGCAATGCTTTGTGAGAGAGAAGATTTTGCAGACCTTGGTAAAAATCTTTTTGAGGTTGCAAAAAAAGAAATTGAAAATATTATTGATTTTTACGAATTTGCGTAAATTTGATAAATACAGAAAATCACCGACTACGCTTGTAATCGGTGATTCTTTTTATTTATTTTGATTTCTGTTCATATTGCCTTTTTTATTGCAATGGGTATCAAAGCTTGGATTAAATGCATAGAAATTCTTTTCATTCATTCGGTCGGTCGCTAAACGCAAGCCTTCACCGAAACGTTGATAATGCACGATTTCACGTTCACGCAAGAATTTAATTGGTTCGCGCACGTCAGGGTCATCAACAAGACGCAAAATGTTATCATAAGTCGTTCTTGCTTTTTGCTCTGCTGCTAAATTTTCATGAAGGTCTGTAATTACATCACCTTTACTTTGAAGATAAGTTGCCGTAAATGGTGTACCGCTTGCAGCTAACGGATAAACTCCCGTTGTATGGTCAACAAAATAGGTATCAAAGCCTGATTTCTTAATTTGTTCAATAGACAAATTTCTTGTAAGCTGATAAACAATAGCACCTATCATTTCAAGATGTCCCAGTTCTTCTGTACCTATATCTGTCAAAAGTCCTTTAAGTTCGGGATACGGCATTGAAAAGCGTTGTGACAAATAGCGAAGTGATGCACCGAGTTCGCCGTCCGGTCCGCCGTATTGACTGATTATTATTTGTGCGTATTTCGGATTGGGGTTTTTAATATTCACCGGATACTGCAGTTTTTTCTCATATTGAAACATAATTTATTAAACACACTCCTTAATATCCCATGGCCAAGGATTTTTTAACCACTGCTCACCTGTTCCGGAAACGCTGCTGAGCGGTCCGTATTTTGATTCAAAAAGCGCCTTTAAATCTTCGCTCCTACGGGCGTATCTTCTATTCATTTCCATTGCATCTTTGTCATAAGGATGAGTATCCATATACAAATGAAGCTCCCATGATGCAAACTGAAGTGCAGATAGTTGTTTTAACAGTTTTTCACGCTCTGTCATATACATTTTCCTCCTAAAAACGGTTTGTTGAGAACGGGGAACAATGTTCCGTAGCAAAGTGCTTTTTCTACATCGTACTCATCTGTACAAGTTTGAAAAGGCACGTAAGCCATTGCAACTACCGGGTTTTTCGGAAGTTTGGATATACCCTTATATTCGTTTGAACATTCAATATCTTTGTCTTCACAAAAGCACGTTTTTTGAATGTTGTTTTCCAATTCTTCTAAAAATTTGTCCAAGAATATTTCTCCTTTTATTTGATTTGGAATTAAACTCCGTTACATACTATTCAGCCTGTTCTCACTTGTTTACAGCAAAAAGTAAAGACACTGTATTGTTTTACAGTGCCTTTGTCTATATGTTTTGTTATTTATTTTTGCAAAGACCTTAAAAGAGAAATTTCTGCCTTGTACCCGGGAAGTTCATTGGGCGTTTCAAGAAACATTGGCAAATCGCGAAGAACCGGATGATTAACTATACGTTCAAATGCTTCGGTGCCGATAAAGCCCTCACCTATCTTCTCGTGTCTGTCTTTATGAGCTCCCAATGGATTTTTACTGTCATTAAGGTGAAGCGCTTTTAGCCTTTCAAGACCGATTACATTATCAAACTGAGTTAAAACACCGTCAAGGTCATTTACAATGTCGTAGCCTGCATCGTTAACGTGGCAAGTATCAAGGCAAACGCCTAATTTATCGCTGAGATTAGTTCGGTCGATAATTTCACGAAGTTCCTCAAAACGAGAACCGACCTCACTACCCTTTCCCGCCATTGTTTCAAGCAAAACGGTTGTTGTCTGACCTTCCCACAAAATGTCGTTAAGAAGCTCTGAAATGAGCTCTATTCCCTTTTCTATGCCCTGTTCAACGTGGCTGCCCGGATGAAAATTATACATATTACCGGGCACAAATTCCATTCGCTTTAAGTCGTCAAGCATAGTATTGTGAGCAAATTCACGGATACTCGGAACTTTTGCACATGCGTTAAGAGTATAAGGTGCGTGAGCCAATATTTTTGCAAAGCTGTTTGTTCGCATAAACTCAATTAGAGCATTTGCGTCACTTGGGTCAATATCTTTTGCGCTGCCGCCGCGGGGATTGCGTGTAAAAAACTGAAATGTATTACCGCCGAGGGAAACAGCCGTTTCACCCATATTCAAAAAGCCTTTAGATGCTGACAAATGACAACCTATTTTAAGCATAATTTACCTCTTATTTTTCTTCGGGACCGTCAGGGTCTTTTTTCTTATCCTTATTTTTATAAATACTTGATGTAACAAGGGCTGTTACGGGAATACAAACTGTGGCAGTAATAAACCCTACGAAAAAAGTCATTATATAATAATAAGTTCTGCTAACAGTTTTAGTTTTATCAAAAATTCTGTCATATAATCTTTTATATGCGCTCTTAAACAGATTTGTCTTTTCGGGTGTATTTTGAGTTGTGGACTCCTCAGTTGTGGTGGGAGCGGTTGTGTTTTCGGTTGTTGATTCCTTTGAAGATTCTTCCGACTCTGTCTCCGATTCAGATTCAGACACAGATTCGCTTTCGCTGGGCTTTTCTGTAATTGTAACCGTATAAGCTGCAGTCCAGCCGTTCTGCGTTGCGGTAATGGTTACCGTACCGGGTTTTACACCTGTAACAGTACCGTTTGTCGAAACTGTTGCAATAGCAGGGTCGGACGTTTTCCAAGTAGTACCGTAACTGTCAGTTGCGTCTGACGGGACTTTAGCTGTTGAAAGTTTAAGAGTTGAGCCTTCGCTTACGGTTTTATTTTTTGAGCCTGAAACAGCAATTCCTGTTTGAGCAACCTTAACGTAAACGGTGCATTTTGCACTTTTGCCGCCTGCAGTTGCGGTAATAGTGGCAGTACCGCCGCCCACAGCAGTTATCTTACCGCCCGAAACCTTTGCAACCTTTGAATTTGATGTTGAGTAAGTAACAGATTTATTCGTGGCATCAGCTGGTGTTACTGTTGGAGTAATTGTAGCAGTTTCGCCTTTTTTAAGAGTTACTGATGATTTATCAAGAGTAATTCCCGTTACGGGTTTTGTTACTGTAATTGAGCC
>CAMFPJ010000055.1 GCA_945971755.1 uncultured Clostridia bacterium | reverse complement strand
AACGCAGCTTTTTGTGTGGGTTGCGGTGCAGCATTACCTCAGGAAGAAAAGCCTGCCGCTCCTTCGTACAGTCAGCCTGCTGCACAGCCTGTTTATCCGCAGCAGCCTGTCGCAAGTGCATACCCTCAGCAGACATATTCACAGCCCTACGGTTATGCTGCTTTCAATGAAAATATGCTTCCGCAGGAGTACAAACCCGTAACGATTGGTCAGTACATAGGTTATTCGATTCTGTTTTCACTTCCGCTTGTGGGTCTTATTATGATGATTATTACCGCCTTCAGCAGTGAAAAGAATATCGGTCTCAGAAATTTTGCAAAGGCTTACCTTATTATGGCACTTATCGGTTCTGTTATTGGTATTATTGCTACAATATTCATGGTAGCGGTTGTAGGCGCGGCGTCTTTATATTAAAAATAATTTGGAGCAGAGAGATTTCTCTGCTCTTTTTTATTTTTTTGAAACACTTTAGTATTTTTCTTACTCTAATATAATGAAAGTGCAAAAGAGGTGGTTTTATGACAGACGAAATATTAAGGCTTGTTGTCTATTCAATGGATGGTGACAAGGAGGCTTACGGCAGTCTTTACGAATATTACGCAAAGGATATGTACCGTTTTGCCTTGAGTATTTGTAAAAATGCGGATAACGCACAGGACGCTGTGCAAGACGCGGCTTTGTCTGTCTTCAGAAGTATGCACTTACTTCACGACCCAACGAAATTCAAAACGTATCTTTTTACTGCATTGTCGAATGCCTGTAAAAAGACCTTTTGTGAGAATACGCAAGAGCTGCCCGAAACCCTGTCAGATGAATCATTCACCTTTATTTTGGGTGACGTTAAAAGAGCACTTGACCTTTTAGACGGCGAGTCAAGAGAAATTGTGCTTTTGTCTGTAATCGGCGGGTTCAAATCGGGAGAAATTGCAAAGATTATGAATCTGTCATCACCCACCGTCCGCACTAAGAAAAAAAGAGCGCTTTCCAAAATGAGAAAGGAGTTAGAGTAATGAAAAAAGATATTGAAAAATATATAGACGAAAATATTAACGCCGAACTTCCGGAAAATCTTACAAAAGATAATATTGTGTCAAAGCTTGTAAGGGGTCCCGAGGAGCTTAAAACCGAAAAGAAAAATAAAAAATCAAAGTTCTTAAAAGCGGTGTCTTTAGTTGCCGCGCTTGCGTTAGTAATGAGCGGAGTGCTGATTTACAGGAATCAGCAAAACTCGGTGGAAACGCAAAACACGACGAATACGTCAAACGATATTTCCGTTTCAGACGATTACAGCGTGATTTACTCAAAAATGAAAGATTTTCATAAGGCTTATAAGTCGGAAAATCGCTGGAATATATTTGATTACGGCAATAAGTATGAGGCTTCGGTTCCAAAAGATTTTGCAAATGTAAATGGGGGAGCAGAAATAGTCGAGGAGACAGCCGACAGTGTTGCTAACGGCTACGGCACCACAAACACTCAGGAAGAGGGTGTTGACGAGGGCGACATTATCAAAACAGACGGAAAGAATATTTACATTGCCGACGTTACCGATAACAGTGTGTTTATTGTTGACGCCAAAGGTGAAATGAAGAGTCTTGCCACAATAAAAATTGAGAAAGAGGGCTGCACGTTGAGAGAACTGTATCTCTCGGGCGACAAACTCTTTATAATTTACTCCATTTACAAAAACGACAATATTAACTACGGCGGCGTTTTTGATATTGCCTATTACGGTTGCTGTCGTGTTGCGTGGCTTTGCTCCGACACATACATTGACATTTATGACATAAAAAATCCCGAAAAGCCCGGTCTTATTTCAAGCAATATGCAGTCAGGAGAATATGTTTCAAGCAGATTAACGGGTGGGAAACTTTATTCCGTATCGTCTTACGGTGTTGACATCGCAAAAGACGATTACAAGGATAACTGTATTCCGAAAACTGCTGAAAACGGCAACCAAAAGCTTATACCATCTCAAAAAATAACGGTGGTAAACGGAAACAACTCACCCACATACGCAGTAATCACCGTAACAGATATGAAAACCGCAAAGCAGACTGATTCTTCAGCAATTTTCGGCGACCCCACCAATGTTTACGCAACCGAAAAAAGTCTTTATGTTACAGAGACACTTTATGACGAAGAAAAGTGTACCTCCGCCGTTAAAATATTAAAATTCAAAATTACGGAAAATGGTACCGAGTTTGCGGCTTCGGCAATTGCAGAGGGCAGAATTAACGATAATCTTTCAATGAGTGAGCAGGGAGATTATTTCCGCATTGCAACAACTCGTGAAAAGGTAAAAACAAGCGGTACCGGTCCCGACAAATCGGTCAGTTATTTAGGTGAAACGAATTCGCTTTATGTGTTTGACGCTGATATGAACAGGGTAGGACTTTTGTCGGAGTTTGCCGACGGCGAGCAAATCAGGTCTTGCAGATATGTTGGCAAATTCGCATACATTGTAACTTTCCGCCAAACCGACCCGCTTTTCGTAATTGATTTGACGGACGCAAAGAGCCCCAAAATAGTCGGTGAATTAACTTTACCCGGATTTTCAAGCTACCTGCACCCCTTAGGTGACGGAACCTTAATCGGTATTGGTGAGGACGGCACGGAAGACGGTACAAACGGTAATATGAAGGTTTCACTTTTCTCTGTGGCAGACCCCAAAGCACCCAAGGAAATTTCTAATATTAAAGTCGGCAGGAACGGAAGCTATGTTTGCAGTAATATTTCTTCATCGTACAAGTCGTTTGTGTCGCTTCCAAACGGTGAATTTGCCGTTCCGTTTACTGTATATGATATAAGTTTCAATACATCAAAGGCTATGTTTATCCGTTACTCCGCCGAAAACGGAGAACTTAAAGAAACAGTACGGTATGTTGTGGGCGACAACAAAAGTATTGTAGGCGGAACTTATATCGGCAATTACTTTTTTGTGTTCAGCGAGATATATCGTGAACAAGCGGACGAGCCAAGTTCATCCCTTGAAAAATTTGACCTTAACACAAATGAATCTGTTTGTGAGCTTGTGCTCGGGTAAGAGAGGCTAAAATGAAAAAAATATCAGTATATTCACTCTGTCTTTTACTGCTGTTTTCATTTGCTTCGTGCGGTAAGTCAAGAAAAGACATTACCGAATGGAACGGGGAAAAAGTTTACGATATTCACGTGAGTATGGCATTTGACGAAACAGATATGTTTTCTTATGTGGGACTCGTTGATTATGTTTTTGTGGGTACGGTAACCGAAACGGTAAAAAATATTACTGCTGACGGTGAATTAAGCCAATACAAAGTTCAAGTGGTAAAAAATATTAAAGGTAATCTTTCCGGTGATATTTTCGTTTCAAAACACGGCGGACTTGACAAAAAAGGCACAATGCACCTTTACTGTTCTGACAAAAGAAAGGACACACAACTTCCTGAAAGCGGAAAAACATATATGTTTCTGGCCTATGCGCAGTCAGACGGAAGTTTGATTCTTTCCGAATTTCTTGACAATCGCTCGGTAGATGACGATTTGATAAAAGAATATGAGAACTATTTTGAAAATCAAACCGAGCCTTATGAAAGAGAAAGATTTAAGTCTTATTACGAAAAGTAAAAAAATACCGCTTACGAAACTCGTAAGCGGTATTTTTATGTAATAACTTATTCAGCAATCATAAGAGATTTTACAAGAGCTGTCATTTCTTCTTTATCCCAGATTACAGGAACGGGATAAAGCGGGTTACCCTCTTTAAGAGCACGCTCAACAATAATCGGAATGTCCTCTTCCTTAATCTGTGCAAAGCCCTTCGGAATGTTCATTCTCTCGTTCATTGCGTAAATTTCAGCAATAAAGTTCTTTGCCTTTTCTTCCTCTGACTGACCTGTAACACCTGCAATATCAGCAAGTTTTGCCAATTGCGGATAAATTGCAGAACCGAAAGCTTCAAGAACAACGGGAAGAATTACTGCGTTTGCAAGTCCGTGCGGAATACCGTACTGACCGCCAAGATTGTGAGCAATTGCATGAACATAACCAACGTAAGCGCGAGTAAATGCCATACCTGCGTAGAATGATGCAAGGAGCATATTGTTTCTTGCTTCAATGTTCTTGCCGTCATTATATGCAGTTTCAAGGTTTGCAAAGATAAGTGCCGTTGCTTTTTCTGCATAATTTCGGGTTGAGTTTACGTTACTCTTGCCGATGTAAGCCTCAACTGCGTGTGTAAGAGCGTCCATACCGGTAGTTGATGTAATATGAGGTGGAAGACCTACTGTAAGTTCAGGGTCAAGAACCGCATATTTCGGACGAAGTACGGGGTCGTTACAAGCGTTCTTTTCATGTGTTTTGGGGTTGGAAACAACTGCAGCAAGAGTTGTTTCCGAGCCTGTACCTGCTGTTGTGGGAACTGCGAAAAACGGCGGAAGTTTTTTCATAATCTTCATAACACCGCGCATTTTTACAACCGGCTGATTCGGTTTTACTACTCTTGCCGCTGCAAGCTTAGCGCAGTCCATGGGTGAACCGCCGCCGAATGCGATGATGCCCTCGCAACCGTTGTCAACATACATCTGTCTTGCTTCCTCAATGTTGTCGATTGAGGGGTTAGGCTGAACACCGTCGTAAACTACATATCCGATGCCCGTTTTTGTGAGTTCCTCGTAAAGTCCGTTGGGAAGTCCAAGTCCCGTAAGTCCCTTATCTGTAACGATAAGAACTTTGTTAAGACCTTTTTCTTTAATAAGTGCCGGAAGCTTTTTTACTGCGCCGGGGCCTGTAAGAAGCTGTGGCTCTGACCAGTCAAGGCAGCACTGAAACAAGAAAAAGACTTTCTGATAAACTCTGCAAAATGCTTTTTCAAATGCTAACATTTTTAACCAACCCTTTCATTGTTGAATAAAATATGATTTATTTTGAGCAGCCGAAAATTTCGACCGCTTTTTTACTGTCTGATTTAATTTGCTCTGAAAGTGCGTCAATACTCTCAAATTTTCTCTCATCTCGGATAAATGAAATAAGCTCAACCCGAAGTGTATCACCGTAAAGGTCTCCGTCATATCCCAAAACGAATGTTTCGCTGACAGTTTCACCGTTTTCGTGAGCAGTGGGACGAACGCCGAAGTTTGTTACGGCAGGAAACATCTTGCCCTGAACAGTCACTCTTGACGCGTAAACCCCGTACCTTAGGTGAACAAAGTTTTCGGGGATTGACTGATTAGCCGTCGGGAAGCCCCATGCTTTGCCCTTACCTTTTCCGTGGCGAACGGGGAACTCATAAGAAAACGGACGCCCGAGCATTTCGGCAGCCTTTTCGATTTCGCCGTTTTGAAGAGCTTTTCGAATACGCGTTGAGCTGATAAGCTCGCCGCCGAAGTACTGACTTTTTGCTACACGAAAAATTATACCATATTTTTGGCACAACTCAAACAAAATCTTGGCATCACCTGAAGAATTTTTACCGAAGTGGAAATTTTCACCGCAGGCAACTGCCTTTGCACCCATTTCTTTCAGAAACAGAACAAATTCTTCGGGGGAGTATCCGCATATTTGTTCAAACGAAACCCTTACAGGTAAAACTCCGTCTTCTTCAAGAAGATTAAGACGTTCTTCTGCCGTTAAAAGACAGGACGGGCCTTTGCCCGACAAAACCTCTTGCGGATGTTTGTCGAAAATCAGTGCGGCGGGAGTCAGTGACGCATTTTTAAGTTTTTTTACTTCGTTAAGCACCTGCTTGTGCCCTTTGTGGAGTCCGTCGAAGGTACCCAGTGCCAACGCTAAATTATTCATTTGCAGAAAACACCCTCTTCGGTTTAAGTGAATTGTTTTCCGTATCTGCCTCGCCAAGCCCTAAAAATGAGCCATCGGGAGCAAAAATACGGTAAAGTGAATTGCAAAAATCTTTGTGTATGCGGTTCAGGTCAAGTTCACCGCCGTTGCGAAAACGCTTTCCCTGCGCTTCAGATACTGTTACGGCTTCATAACTTTTCAAAGCATTTTCTATGGGAAGAATATATTTTTCAATATCTTCGTTTTCTAAATGCTTTTCAATCTCTTCAAGCGTAAGCGATTTGTCAATTGAAAATCCGTTCGATGCAGTTCTGCGAAGAGATGTAAGACACGCACCCGTGCCTAAAGATTCGCCAATGTCAAATGCAAGGGAGCGGATATACGTACCCGCTGAGCAAGTAACGTCCATAGAAAATGACGAGCCGTCAAAATCATAGATTTTAAGTTCTTTTATTTGAACTTTTCTCGGCTCCCGCTCAACCTCAACGCCCTGTCTTGCAAGGTCGTAAAGGCGGACTCCGTCTTTTCTGAGAGCGGAGTACATCGGCGGAACCTGTAAAATATCGCCTAAAAATTTTTCGGCGGTTTTCTTTAACTCATCTTCCGTAACATTAACGTCTTTTTCTTCTAAAATATCACCCGTAATATCAAGGGTATCGGTATTTTTTCCGAGCATTACACGCGCAGTGTAACTTTTTTCGCTTTCAGGCAGAAAATCAATAAAACGGGTGCAGGAACCAAGCATTATTACAAGCACACCCGTTGCCATTGGGTCAAGAGTGCCTGTGTGCCCTGCTTTTTTGGTGTCAAGCAGCCTGCTAACCTTTTTAACGGCGAAGAAAGATGAAATCCCTTCGGGTTTATCAAGACAAATTACGCCCGTCATATAATTTCCGCCTCAACCGCTTTAAGTAATGCTTTCTTTGTATCCTCAAGGGAACAAATGAACTCACAGCCTGCGGCGCGGTTATGGCCTCCGCCGCCGAACAATGCACAGATTTTTGCAGCGTCATAGGGCTCCACGGTGCGAATTGAGACCTTAAAGGCTCCGTTGGGCTTTTCACGAACGGTTATGCCGATTTGCACACCCTCAATCTTACGGGGGAGCGATGCGATACCGTCACACTCGCCCTCATTAGAATTGCTTTCGCGGAACATATCTTGAGTAATATGCATAATTGCACATTTGCCGTCAAAGTAAGTTTGAACGGTGGCAAGAGCCATTTGCTCAAGCTTTAAGTAAGACATTGTCTTTGTTTCAAACATTTTTTTGTTAACAATGGCAAAGTCAGCGCCTTTTTCCATAAGTTCTGCGGCAATTCTGTGAGTATCGGGAGTAGTGTTTGTAAAAAGGAAACAGCCGGTGTCCGTTGCCATTCCGCAGTAAATGCAGGTGGCAATGCCGGAGTCAATTTCTATGCCGAGTTCGTTAATAAGCCCGTAAATATTTTCTGCAGTTGCGGCTTTGTCACAAACATAGGTGTTCTCGGCATAATCACGGTGTGAAAGGTGGTGGTCAATAGCCAACATAACTCTGTCTCCGTAAATACCGTTGAACTTTTCGCCGAGAAGATTTCTGTCCGCAATATCAACCGCAATAATTGCCTCATATTTTATTTCGTCGTTGTCCGTTCCTTCCCACAAAAACGAATATTTCTGCGGAATTTCGTCATTACACACAACCTGTGATGTTTTACCGAGTTTTTCAAGCGCTTTTTTGAGTGCAAATGCACTGCCGAGCGTGTCACCGTCGGGACTTGCATGAGTTAAAATAAGAAAGCTGTTATATCTGCCGATTATCTCAGCACAGTCTTTAAGAGTTATTCTCATTTTCTTCATCCTTTTTTTGGGAATTTTGAAGTTTTTGAAAAATATCCATTCCGTGTTCAACCGAGTCATCAGCAATAAAACTTAGTTCGGGAGTCTTGCGAAGCCGAAGTTTTGTTCCTATTTCGTGACGAATCAGCCCGGTGGCGTTTTTAAGTCCCTTAACCGCTTCCTTTGCGTCTTCAATTCCGCTCATTGAACTAACGTAAACCTTTGCAAAAGATAAATCGGAACTAACGTCAACACGAACGACGGTTAATATTTTATCTTTTACTCTCGGGTCCTTGAGTTCACGGATAACGGCAACAATTTCACGTTTAATGTCCTCCGAAACACGGCTTGTACGATAACCTGCCATAAAGATACCTCTTTAATCTCTGTACTCTTCTGTAATAAAGGCTTCAAAAATATCGCCCTCTTTAATGTCGTTAAACTTTTCAAGTCCGATACCGCATTCGTAGCCGGCTGCAACTTCCTTAACGTCGTCTTTGAAACGCTTAAGTGAAGAAATAGCGTCATCAACAATTACGATACCGTCACGGACAACACGGATACGTGAATTTCTTGTAACCTTACCTGAAAGAACATAGCTACCTGCAATTGTACCTGCAGAAGAAAGTTTGAACACGCTTCTGACTTCAATTCTGCCTTGCTCAACATCACGGAATTTAGGAGCGAGCATACCTTTGATTGCGTCTTCAATTTCTTCGATGCAGTCGTAAATAATACGGTACATTCTCATGTCAACACCGTCACGCTCTGCAATTTCGGTTGCAACGGGGTCGGGACGTACGTTAAAGCCAACGATAATGGCGTTTGAAGCGTTAGCGAGCATAACGTCTGATTCGTTAACAGCACCTACACCGCCGTGAATAACCTTAACGGCAACTTCTTCGTTTGTAAGCTTTTCAAGACTCTGTCTGACTGCTTCAACTGAGCCCTGAACATCAGCTTTAACAATAATATTAAGAGTTTTAATTTCACCTGCTTTGATTGTTGAGAAGAGGTTGTCAAGAGTAACCTTCTGATATTGGTTAAACTGCTCTTCTTTTGCTTCCTGACGGCGCTGCTCAACAAGTGCGCGGGCGAGTTTTTCATCGGAAACCGCGTCAAATACATCGCCTGCCTGCGGAACTGCGTCAAGACCCATAATCTCAACGGGAACCGAGGGGCCGGCAGTGTTGAGTTTTCTTCTCTTATCATCAACCATAACACGAACTCTGCCCACTGCGGAGCCTGCAACGATTGTATCGCCTGCGTTAAGAGTGCCGTTCTGAACAAGAAGTGTTGCCACGGGACCGCGGCC
>CAMFPJ010000054.1 GCA_945971755.1 uncultured Clostridia bacterium | reverse complement strand
TGTCTCGTGGGCTCGGAGATGTGTATAAGAGACAGAAATATTACTAAAAATTTTCATTCGGGAGGCAATTATGAGATATAATACGGAAAAATTCAAAGGTGTTTTTGTTGCACTCAACGCAATTTATGACGAAAATGACAACATCAACACCGATGCCGTAAAAGCACTTGTCAAAAAATATAAAGAAGTTGGAATCAGCGGTATTTACGCCTGCGGTTCCACAGGCGAAGGTTTTCTTCTGAATACTGACGAAAGAAAACAGATTGCCGAAAGTGTTAAAGAAGCCGCCGGGGACGAAATGGCGGTAATAGTTCACGTTGGATGTGCTTCCACAAAAGAATCAATAGAACTTGCAAAACACGCTGAAAAAATTGGAGTTGATGCTATTTCAGCAGTACCCAGCGTTTACTATCGACTCCCTGAAAAGTCCATTGCACTTCATTGGAATTCAATTACCGAAAGCGTTGACTTACCTTTCATTATATATAACATTCCGCAGCTTACGGGCTACGACCTTTCATACAATCTTTTTCACGAAATGCTGAAAAACGAAAAAGTTATCGGTATTAAAAACTCTTCCGACAGCACCTGCCAAATTGAGAGATTTGCAAGCCTCGGCGGAAAAGATTTCGTTGTGTTCAACGGACCTGACGAGCAATTTCTTGCAGGCAGACTCATGGGTGCAAAAGCGGGAATCGGCGGTACATACGGCACAATGCCGGAACTTTTTGTTCACCTTAACGCCCTCATTGAAAAGGGTAATATTGAAGAAGCGAAGGTTTGGCAGTCACGAATTAACGAGTGCATTTTTGATTTGCTCGCCTGCCCGTCACTTTACGGCGCTTCAAAGGCGGTTATTACACGCCGCTACGGTATTCCTGCAGGAAAACCCCGTTTGCCGTTTCTTCCACTTGACACCAATGATGAAAGAGCGATTAAGATAAGTGATAAAATCAACAAATTTGTTGAAATGATTTAATATTTTCAATAAATTGATAATAATTTTCAATATTTCACTTGTATAATTCCTCAAAATAGTGTAAAATGAATATACTTGTTGTAAATTTGTTTGCAAAGGATGTTTTTAATGGAAAATAACAACAAATCACAAGCTGAGCTTTATCGTGAGGAACGCAAAGAGCGCCTTGCGAAAGCAGCAGCCAAAAAAGCAAAAAAGAATCCTTCTTTTTCAAGAGCAAAAAAGATTCTCGGCAAAGTAATTGCAGTTGTACTTGTTGTTGCAATTTGCTTTGGCGTTGTTGGAGGTGTGCTTAATTTCTTTGGCACTCCTCAAAAGGTTCTTAAGGTTCAGGTTTCTGACAAAGACCTTAATTTTTCTTTAGCGGAATTCAACTATTTCTACTATAATGTTTGGGTTAATATTACAAACACTTCGTACCAGTATGAGTCACAGTACTCCCAGTATTACGGTGAGGGCGCAGGCGTAACGATTACCGGCTATGACTACACAAAGTCACCGGCATCACAAGATTACAAAGACGATTACAGCTCTTTCACCGGTATTACTCTGAAAGACCTTGGTAAAGAGTCTGCCACTTGGGCAGATGTTATGAAATACGGTGCCATAAGTCAGCTTGTTCAGATTAAGTACGGTGCCAAGCTTGCGAAGGAAGCAGGTCTTTCAATGACTGCAGACGATCAGAAAGAGATTGATGAGTACATCAGTTCAATGGCAGAAACGGCAAAAGAAAAAGACTATTCTCTTGATAGATACCTTCGTCAGGCATACGGCAACGGTATTACCGAAAAGATGATTCGCCAAATTCAAGAGGAGCAAGTGCTTGCTAACGCATATTTTGAAAAGTATGCAACGGACACAGAAAATTCTATAACAGATGAGCAGATTAATGACAGATATAATGCAGACCCCGACTCTTACAACATTGTAAGTCTTCGTGCTTATCCGTTTGCTGCGGAATATGACGAAAATGCGGACGATACCGCAAAAGAGACAGCACGCAAAAAGGCAAAGGCTTTGGCCGACGCATTCCTTGCAAGTGCTACAAGCGAAGAAGAATTCTTAAAGTTAGCTGCCGCTGAACTCAAAAAAGACAGCGAGACAAAAGATTCAGATCCCGATTCTACTACAATAATGAAGAACACTTATAAAGATGATATTACTTCGACTATCAGTGAAGAAGCTGCAAACTGGATGTTTAACAAAGACAGAAAAGTCGGAGATAAGGCAGTATTTACAGTGGGAGAAGATGACTTCTTTGTTGTAATGGCAACTGCTCTTCCCAAGAAAGATACAACTTCCGCAGGAAACGATGTAAGACACATTCTCTTCAAGTTCCCCGATGCACAAAAAGATGCTGACGGCAAAGAAATTCCTGTTACAGATAAGCAGAAAGCAGAAGTAAAGGCAGAAGCTGACAAAGTTCTTGCCGAATACCTTAAAAACCCCACAGAAGAGAATTTTGCTGCTCTTACCGTAAAATATTCTAAAGATGTTGACTCTGACGGCAAGGTAAACAATGACGGTATTTACGAAGGTGTTAACGCTTCTTCAAACTATGTTGAATCTTTCCGTAACTGGGCAATCGATGAAGCAAGAAAACCCGGAGATGTTGAGATTATTGAAACCGAATACGGTTATCACATTATGTACTACATTAAGTCTCAGGGTGAAACTTGGTACACAAAAATAAAAGAAGAAATTCTCGGTGATGCTTCAACAAAACTTATTGATGAGATTGATGCAAAGTACATTCAGCCTATCAACATGGACAGTTTTATTCTTAAATGGGCATTTAAGGCTGAAACAAAGCATATTAACCAGATTGTTGTCAGCAACCTTGCAAACTCAAATGCATAAATATTAAACAACCAAAGCCCTCGTAATTGGAATTGCTCCGATTACGAGGCTTTTCTTTTTGGGTTTACTCCTATGTTAATATAAAACATGCGGTCAAATGAGCAGGGTTTTAAGGACAGTTATCTAAAACCTAAAGGAATTTGGCAAACAAAGACCCTGCCCATAACAGTATAAGACAAAACTACCCGAAGAAGAGAAAAACAAAACTCTTTTTCGGGTAGTGTTTTTTTGCGGTGTATTCTTTGCTGCGCAAAGAGTGATATGATTGCCGACGGAAACCGTGATATTTTATTCGTCAAAAACTGCCGCAGGCAATAGCACTTGGCGACAGTCAAATATCACTGCTTTAGCAATATCACTCTCCAAAAGGCGAATAAAACTGCCCAAGTGTCCTTCAGAACACTTGGGCAATTCCGCCTTATTTGCTTAATTGATTACTCGAGATTTGCTTTAAGTGTTGCAAGGCTATCTGTAAGCTCTTCGGGAATTCTATCGCCGAACATCTGGAAGAACTCTTCAATGCCCTCAGCCTCTGCTTTCCAAAGGTCTTTATCAACATCAAGAATCTTTTCAAGTGACTCTACAGTAACTTCGTCCTCAAGGCCCTCAAGGTTAATATCCTTTGCGTAAGGAAGATAACCGATAGCTGTTTCGCGTGCGTCAACTTCGCCCTCACAACGCTTGATAATCCATTCAAGAACACGAAGATTATCACCAAAGCCGGGCCACATAAAGTTACCTTCATCATCTTTTCTGAACCAGTTAACGTTGAAAATCTTTGGAGCTTTATCAGGGTCAAGAGTCTTGCCGATATCAATCCAATGCTGCCAATAGTCAGCCATATGATAACCGCAGAACGGAAGCATTGCCATTGGGTCGCGGCGAACAACACCTACAGCACCTGCTGCAGCGGCTGTTGTTTCAGAAGCCATTGTTGCGCCTACGAATACACCGTGGTTCCAATCTCTTGACTGATATACAAGGGGAGCGAGCTTTGCACGTCTGCCGCCGAATACGAATGCCGAAATCGGAACACCCTGCGGATTTTCAAATTCTGATGAAAGGCAAGGGCAGTTTTCAGTTGGAGCTGTAAATCTTGAGTTCGGGTGAGCAAGTTTATTGCCCTCTGCTATATACTCAGGACCGTTTACCTTGTTACCTGTCCACTCCTCTGCGTTAACAGGAGGATTCTTGTCAAGGCTCTCCCACCAAACTGTATTATTATCAAGATTTCTTGCAACGTTTGTAAAGATTGTACCCTTCATTGTTGCTGCAAGAGCATTGGGGTTTGATTTATTATTTGTACCCGGGGCAACTCCGAAGAAACCGTTTTCAGGGTTGATAGCATAAAGTCTGCCGTCTTCACCCTTACGAATCCAAGAAATGTCATCGCCTACGCACCAAACTTTATAACCTTTTGCTCTGTAGCCTTCGGGAGGAATAAGCATTGCAAGGTTTGTTTTACCGCAAGCCGAGGGGAATGCGGCACAGATATACTTAACCTCTCCCTTGGGGTTTTCAATACCGAGGATAAGCATGTGCTCAGCCTGCCAACCTTCATTTTTGCCCTGATATGAAGCAATACGAAGAGCAAAACACTTCTTACCGAGAAGAACGTTGCCGCCGTATGCAGAGTTAACGGAAATAATAGTATTATCTTCGGGGAACTGGCAAATCCACCTGTTTTCAGGGTCAACATCACATTTGCAGTGAAGACCGCGAACCCAGTCGTTGCTGTCTCCGAGAACGTCCAAAACTTTTTTGCCTACACGGGTCATAATTGCCATATTAAGAACAACGTAAATTGAATCTGTAAGCTCAATGCCTGCCTTTGAGAACGGTGAACCGACAGGACCCATTGAATAAGGAATTACATACATTGTTCTGCCCTTGTAAGAGTCGCGGGCAATATCATAAAGCATTTTATATGCTTTTTCAGGGTCCATCCAATGATTTGTTGGACCTGCATCCTCCTCTTTTCTTGAGCAGATAAGAGTTCTGTCCTCAACACGTGCAACGTCATTAGGCTTTGTTCTGTGATAATAGCAACCCGGAAGAAGTTCTTCGTTGAGTTTAATCATTTCGCCGCTTTCACAGGCTTCTTTACGAAGTTCTTCAAGCTGTTCTTCGCTTCCGTCAATCCAAACGATTTTGTCCGGCTTTACAAGTTCAACTTTTTCGTCAATCCAGTCAAGGATACTCTTGTTGTTGGTAAGTGCCATAAGTTTTACTCCTTTTTATTATTATTCGGTAGTCCGAAATTGTTAATTATGTTTGCAGAAAACACAGAAAAATTCCACATCCTCCGCTATTATAATTTTAATATATTATATACTTTTTCAGACTGGTTTTCAATACCAATTTGTGAATTATTTGTCAATTTTTTATGAATTCGGTTCAGTAATGTCGGCGGTTGCCCTGCCGTTTAAGGAAAGGTCTGCTAAAGATCCGTTTATATACTCAAAATAGCCTTGAGCGCCTACCATTGCACCGTTGTCACCGCAAAGTGACAAGTCGGGTAAATAAAGCTTCCAACCGTGCTTTTCAGCCTCATTTTTTATTCTTTCGCGAAGTACTGAATTAGCGGAAACTCCACCTGCTAAAACGAGAGTTTTTTCATTGTAATTGTTCATGGCAAGTGTTGTCTTTTCGATTAACGAATCAACAACCGCATTTATAAATGACGCTCCCACATCGGCGGCGTTTAACTCCTCACCTTTTTGCTCTGCATTGTGACAAAGGTTGATTACAGAAGTTTTAAGCCCCGAAAAGCTGAAATCATACGGTGAGCCGTCAACCTTTGGGTGCGGGAACTTATATTTATTAGCATCTCCGTTTTTTGCGATTTTATCAAGATTTACTCCTCCGGGGTATGGTATTCCTAAAGTTCTTGCGGCTTTATCCATAGCCTCACCTGCGGCATCGTCACGGGTTTTACCGATTATTTCAAAGTCTGTATAATCATTCACCTTACAAATAAGAGTGTTACCGCCCGACACAACAAGACACATAAACGGCGGTTTCAAATCTTTATGGGTTATGTAATTAGCCGCAATATGAGAACGCAAATGATGAACCGGAACAAGTGGTTTATCAGCCGAAAAAGCGAGTCCTTTTGCATAATTCACTCCCACAAGCAAAGCACCGATAAGCCCGGGCTCGTTAGTTACCGCTATTGCCTCAATATCCTCAAGCGTACAAGAGGCGTCTTGCAGTGCTTTTGAAACAACCCACGAAATATTCTCCGTGTGAAGTCTTGAAGCAATTTCGGGCACAACTCCGCCGAATATTTTGTGCTTTTCAATTTGTGTTGAAACTACGTTTGAAAGAACTTCTCTTCCGTCTTCAACTACTGCTGCTGCGGTTTCGTCACAGGAACTTTCGATTGATAGAATTTTCATAATTGTATCCTTTATTCTAAAGTATAAATATAAGCGTCTTCAGTGGGATTTGAGTAGAAGTTCTTACGCTCCCCCTTTAATTCAAACCCGCATTTTTCATAAAGTCTTATAGCTTTAGTATTTGACTTTCTAACCTCAAGCGTTACAAAATCGGCATTTTCCACCGTACTTTGAAAGGTTAAATAGTTTATCAATTTTTCTCCATAGCCTTTATTTCTGTACTGCGGAAAAACTGCGATGTTAGTAATATAAACCTCGTTTGCAACATTATTAGCACCGATATAGCCGAGGAGTTTGCCATTTTGTTTAAGTACAAAAAATCTTGCGGTGGGGTTGCTCAGTTCTTCACGAAGCGCATTTTCACTCCAAGGAATGCTGAAGCATTCTTTTTCCAAGGCGGCAACCTCTGAAATGTCTTCTTCCGCCATCATTGAAATTTCGGGAAGTTCTAAAAGTACATCGGTAAGCGCATCAAAGCCTTTTTCAATTAAATCTGCGCATTTTCTGTATTCCTCAACTCCTCTTGAATACGGGTCGGGAACAGAAAGTGTTACCGTGTTGAATTTATCAAGACTATGCAGCACATCAGCATGAGAAGAAGTCATACAAACGAATAAATCAGTTGTATTCAAATCTTCAAAATTAAGCCTTGACGAGCGATGAGAGGAAATATCAACTCCCCTCTCTTTGCAAACCGTAACAGCCTCGCTCGATGGCATATCGCCGGCAAACGCAGACACGCCGGCACTTTTAACCTCAATATTATTTATTTTTTTATCTTGCAGATATTTCTTATAAAGCCCCTCTGCCATTGGGCTTCGGCAAGTGTTGCCGCTGCAAACAAATGTTACTTTTTTCATCGTTATCCCTTTGCATCATACCATGTTTTGCCGACTCCAACATCTGCACGGAGCCGAACTTTAAGTTTGCACGCATTTTCCATTTCTTCACAAAGAATTTTTGACGCCTTTTCGATTTCGTCCTCGGGTGCTTCAACTATCAATTCGTCATGCACCTGCAAAATCAGTTTGGACTTCATTTTTTCCTTTTGGAGTCTTTCGTAAACTCTTACCATTGCGATTTTTATAATATCCGCCGCTGTGCCTTGAATCGGCATATTTCTTGCTACTCTTGCACCAAAAGCACGAAGCATTCCGTTAGAGGCGGAAAGTTCCGGCAAATAACGTCTTCTTTGGTGCATTGTGGTCACGAAGCCTTGTTCTGTGGCAGTTTTAACTATGCTTTCCATATAACTGTTAACACCGCTGTAATGGTTAAGGTAGTCTTTAATGTAAGTATCTGCTTCTTTTCTCGTAACACCGATGTCTTTAGCAAGGGAGAAAGCACCGATACCGTAAACAATACCGAAATTGACTGCTTTTGCACGGCTGCGCATCAGCGGAGTTACCATTTCCTGAGGAACGCCGAAAACCTGCGACGCAGTGACGGTATGAACGTCCGTTTCATTGTTAAATGCATCAATCATGACAGGGTCGTTTGCAATATGAGAAAGCACTCTAAGTTCAATTTGAGAGTAGTCGGCATCAGCAAGAAGTGAGCCCTTTTCAGCGATAAAAAATTTACGCATTTCCTTGCCGATTTCTTTACGGACAGGAATATTTTGAAGATTTGGCTCCGTTGATGAAATCCTGCCGGTACGGGTTTCGGTCTGAATAAATGACGAGTGAATTCTGCCGTCCTCACAAATCGCCTTCAAAAGCCCTTCACAATAAGTTGAGTAAAGTTTTGAGAGAGTTCTGTACCACAAAATTTTACCGACAATCGGGTAATCGTCCTGAAGGTTTTCAAGCACCTCCGCACTTGTTGAATAACCGCTTTTTGTCTTTTTGGCAGACGGAATTTGAAGTTTTTCAAACAGAACAACACCCAATTGTTTTGGGGAATTGATATTAAATTCCTCACCTGCAAGGTCGTAAATTTCCGCCCTTATACAGTCAATATCATTTTTGATTTTTTCGCCGAATTCCGCAATACCTTTTCTGTCAACAAGCACGCCGATATGCTCCATGGAAGCAAGGACCTTTGAAAGCGGAATTTCAATATCATAAAGCAATTCGTTTTGATTATTCTCCTCGATTTTTGAACGTAAAATCGGCTCAAGAGCAATTAACACTGCGCAGTTTTTTGCATTTTTATCTTCCGCTGACACTGTGGGCGCGGGAATATGGTATTCGTCGCAAAGGCGGACAGCCGAATAGTCGGAAGATGACGGATTAAGAATATACCCTGCAAGAGATGTATCAAGGGATACTTTTTTAACCTCGATATTATTCAAAAAGCCGAATTTGTAAACAAGTTTTGAATTATCGGTAATTTTTTCGATATTCTCGCTTGAAAGCACCTCTGAAACAAAGTCAAAGTAACCCAAATGAATAGGTTCTAAAAGGTAAACCGTTTTATCTGCAAGAAAATAAAACTTTGGACTTGAAAGGTCGTTAAAATCAGCGGTAAAATAGAATTTTCCGTCGTTTTGCACTTTTGAAAGCATTTCTTGGCAGTCAAAATCTTCAGTATATGAAAGCTCTTGTTTTGAAGCTTCTGTTTTTTCCGTCTTCTGAACGGAAGCTAAATCTAATCTGTCTAAAATCTTGAACATTTCAAGGTCAGAGAGAATGTATTTCACTTTTTCGGTATCAGGCGCTTGGGGTGCTAAATCGTCTAAAGTTCCAATGGTAACATCGGTCAAAATTTTGCCGAGAGTATAGCTTAAAAACGCACTGTCTTTGCCGGCAATAAGTTTTGCACGAAGAGTATCTTTAATTTCAAGCGTATCAATATTATTGTAAATATTCTCGATTGTTCCGAAGTTTTTGATAAGCTCCCCTGCTGTTTTTTGACCAATGCCCGCAACACCGGGGATATTATCGGATGAGTCACCCTGAAGGGCTTTAATATCAAGCATTTGAGGAGGAGTTACGCCGTACTCTTCAATAATTTTTTCAGGCGTATATCGGTCGGTGGTAGTTGTGCCCATTTTTGTTCTCGGCAAAAGGACATTAACATTTTCACGAACAAGCTGAAAAGAGTCACGGTCACCCGTTGCAAGATAGCACATATCATCTTTACTGCACATAGCCGAAACAGTACCGAGAATATCGTCTGCCTCAAAGCCCTCTTTTTCAATCACCTTGTATCCAAGAGAAACAAGTAATTCTTTAAGTACGGGCATTTGGCTCGCAAGCTCAGGCGGCATACCTTTACGCCCTGCTTTATATTCATCATACATTTTGTGGCGAAAAGTGGGTGTACGCAAATCAAAGGCAATTGCAACGGCACTTGGCTTCGTTTCCTCAAGCAGTTTAAGAAAAATATTCATAAAACCGTAAATACCGTTTGTAAATCTGCCGTCCCTTGTGGTAAGCAATTTAATGCCATAAAACGCTCGGTTTAATATGCTGTTTCCGTCAATTACAAGAACATTCATAAAATAACTCCATACAATTACAAA
>CAMFPJ010000053.1 GCA_945971755.1 uncultured Clostridia bacterium | reverse complement strand
CTAAAGCCTTCATTATTTTCGCATTTTGCGGAAATAAGGGGGCTGTTTTCGCTATATATGGGAGGCGATAAAAATGCAAGGCGGTGCTTTATGGCCGTACGGTGAACGGTACTTGCAAATTCCGAAATACTTTTTCGAGGACAGCGAGTACAAAAATCTTTCAGTTCACGCAAAGCTTTTGTACGGAATACTTTTTGACAGAAAGAGGCTTTCTCTTCGCAACGGCTGGTTTGACGAACACGGCAATATTTTTATTTATTACGGAGTTTCTTCGGTTGCCGAGGTGTTAAACTGCGGCAGAGAAAAAGCAATTAAAACTCTTAGAGAACTCGAAAACGTAAATCTTGTTACAAGAGTAAGAAAAGGCAGAGGAAAACAGGATATGCTTTATGTGAACTCATTTGTACCTACGGACTTAAAAATAAAGCTTTGATTTATCGGTTCCCGAAAAGGAGGTTAGGCAAGAGTGAAACAACTCACAAAAAAAGAGGCGGAATTTGCCCGTCTTACTGCGGTGCTCGGAAACGCAGAAGAAGCGGCGTACAAAGCCGGGTTTACCGTTTTGCCCGGAAAAAAAGCAGAAAAACTTATGCACAAAAAAGCCGTAACAGACGAAATCGAGAGGGTTAAGAAAAAACTTTCGGAAATAAATGAGGCGGCGGTGGGTCTCAGGCGGCTTGCCTTCGGCTCGGTTGCAGACGCAATAAAGCTTGCCGCAAATTTCGGTGAAGAAGCAAACCCCGACTCTCTCGATTTATTCTCGGTGTCCGAGATTAAGTACCAAATCGGCAAGGGCGTTGAGATTAAATTTTATGACAGATTAAAGGCGCTTGAAAAA
This sequence comes from uncultured Clostridia bacterium, assembly GCA_945971755.1. Lineage (GTDB taxonomy): Bacteria > Bacillota > Clostridia > Oscillospirales > Acutalibacteraceae > Fimenecus. The sequence continues at coordinate 8,972 of CAMFPJ010000053.1, read as the reverse complement.
CTCTGTGAGCTTGAGAATGTAAATATGAACGCGGGTACGCTGTCTGTTTACGAGGCATTGATGAGAAGTACCGGAAAGGGCGAAGAGAATGAACAGTAAAATTGACACCTTTTCGCCCAAGCAGTTGACTGTTCTTAATTGGTGGTGCGAAGGCAGCCAATACAAAAACCGCGACGCGATTATTTGCGACGGGGCTGTCAGAAGCGGCAAAACACTTTGCATGACTTTGTCTTTTGTACTTTGGGCTTTTTATGAATTTTGCGATTCCGACTTTGCCTTTTGCGGAAAAACCATTACTTCCCTTCGCAGAAATGTTATTACATCCATTCTTCCGCTTTTACGTGAAATGGGCTTTACTGTTACGGAAAGGCGGTCGGCAAATATCATAACTTTGAGCCTTAACGGCAGAGTTAACCGTTTCTACCTGTTCGGCGGCAGGGACGAAAGCTCCGCTTCGCTTATTCAGGGCATCACCCTTTCGGGAATAATGCTTGATGAAGTAGCTCTTATGCCTAAATCTTTTACTCAGCAGGCAATAGCCAGATGTTCGGTATCGGGCTCAAGGCTTTGGTTTAACTGCAACCCTGAAAACCCGCATCACTGGTTTTATAAGGAATGGATAAAAAAGGCAAACGAGAAGAATTGCCTTTATCTTCATTTTCTTATGGAGGACAACCCCACTCTTTCAAAGGACATTCGTGAGCGGTACCGCAGTCTTTACTCAGGCGCTTTTTACGAGAGGTTTATTGAGGGCAAATGGGTTTCTGCTGACGGTTTGGTTTACCCGTTTTTCAAAGAGGGAGTTCATACCTACAAGGGTGATATCGGTGATTTTACCGAATATTACATTTCCTGTGACTACGGAACAGTAAATCCTTTTTCAATGGGGCTTTGGGGAGAAAGCAAAGGAGTTTGGTACAGAATAAAGGAGTTTTACCACGATTCAAGGGCACGGGGCTTTCAGATGACAGACTCTGAATATTACGAAAAGCTTTTAGAGCTTGCAGGAAAGAGACCTGTAACCGCAGTAATTGTTGACCCTTCCGCCGCATCGTTCATTGAGTGCATAAGGCGGGGAGAAAAATTCAAGGTTATCCCTGCGAAAAACGACGTTGCTTACGGAATCAGGAAGGTTTCACAGGCACTTCAAAACGGAAAAATCAAAATAAACGAGTCCTGCGGTGACGCAATTCGCGAGTTTTCGCTTTACCGCTGGGACGAGGGCAGTGTTAAGGATACGCCGAAGAAAGAAAACGACCACGCAATGGACGATATTCGTTATTTTGTGACAACTCACGAAAATACATCTTGCGGCTTCTTTGCTCTGTCCCTTAAAAGACAGGAAAGGAGGTACTAAATGTCTGTATTTGAAAAAATCACAAAAAGAGGCACGCCTGCAAAGGCCACCTCACAATTAAGAAGCGATGAGAAATTCTGTAATGTTTTTTCAGTGCCTGCGGGCACGGTATATGCACCCGAAATTTACAAAAATCTTCGTGACAGCGTACCGATTATTGATGCGGCGATAAATAAGCTTGTAAGGCTTACGGGCGGATTTCACGTTGTGGCAAATAACCCGAAATATCAGCTTTTGTTAGATGACTTTCAGTCCAATGTGCCTGTGGGCGCGGGCAGAGCGGGGTTAGCGCTGTTTATTGACACCTATTTTGAAGAATTGCTTACATACGGTACTACTGCAGGCGAAATTATTCTCAGTGCTGACGGAAGCATATCGTCACTTTACAATGTGCCCATACGCGATTTGTATTTGAAAAGGAGCAAAGATGATTTTAACCGTGTTTTAGTATGTAAGCCAAACACCGCAGACGGCGAGCCGGTTAAATACCAAGAACTCGTCGTTTATTCGGCATTAAACCCCGGTGCAGGAGAGATTATCGGCACATCGGTGCTTAAGGGGCTTCCGTTTGTGAGCGATGTGCTGATGAAGATTTACTCCTCAATCGGTAAAAATTTTGAGAGAATGGGAAATCTTCGGTTTGCGGTAACGTACAACCCGGGAAATGACATTGTTGACAGGAGCTTTGCAAAGGAAAGGGCAACACAAATTGCTGAGGAGTGGTCAAAAGCCATGAGCAGTCCCGAGGTTCGCGATTTTGTGGCGGTCGGTGATGTAAACGTTAAGGTTATCGGTGCGGACAATCAGATTATTGACAGCGAAGTTCCCGTGCGCCAAATACTTGAACAAATTCTTTCAAAACTTTCACTTCCGCCGTTTATGTTAGGGCTTTCCTGGTCAACAACCGAGCGAATGAGCTCCCAGCAGGCAGATGTGCTTACCACGGAGCTTTGGAGTTATCGCAGAACGCTGACTCCGGTTATCAAAAAGATTTGCGATTTATATTTGCGCCTTTGCGGTAATGCCGACGGAGTTGCAGTGGAATGGGATGAAATTACTCTTCAGGACGCAGTCGATGAGGCAAAAGCAAGGCTTTACAGTGCCCAGGCAAAGGCGTTGGAACAAGAGGGAGAGGTGAAAAACAATGGTTAAAAACTATGAAGTTACAGGTGAACAGAGCGGTATTTCAGCGGAAGATATGGAGCTTATCAATAAGCATAGCCTTAAAAAGCTTACTCCCGATGAAATTTTCACATTTTCGGTGATACTTTGTGATAATGAGATTGACCGCGATTTTGAAAAATTCTCCGACGAGTCCCTTCGGGAACTGGAAACGCTTTTTGTCGGTAAAACAGGTATTCTTAATCACAGCAACCGCTCCGAAGACCAGTCTTGCAGAACATACAAAACGGAGTTGATTACCGACAAAGACAAAAAAACATCGTTAGGCGAGCCGTATAAATACCTGAAAGCATGGTGCTACACGGTAAGAAGTTCTAAAAACGCCGACTTTATTAAGGATATTGAAAGCGGTATAAAAAAAGAGGTCAGCGTATCCTGTAACTTTTCCGAAAAAGTATGCAGTATTTGCGGTGAGGGCATTTGCAGTCACAGAGCAGGTCAATATTACGGCGACGGATTTTGCTATAAGACCATAAGGGGAGTAACAGACGCTTACGAATGGTCATTTGTTGCCGTGCCTGCTCAAAGAGGTGCCGGCGTTACAAAAAGTGCATCAAAAAATGCTGTGAAGGAACAAATTGAGAAAGCAAAGGAAGAAAAAGAGTTAAGCTTTGCAGCTCTGTTCCGAAACGAAATGAAAGAGAGAGCAAAAAAAGGATTTTCTCTTGTTCTGCCCGAACTTGAAAGCAGGGTGGCAGAGGAAATAATAAATCTTCTTACTGCGGAAAATCTTTCGGCTCTTACTAATGCTTTCGACCGAAAAACAAAGAAAATGTTTCCCGTAATATCACAGTTTGCGGGAACAGACAAAAAACAAAATGACACAAACAGTCAGTTCAAATTTTAGGAGGAAAAATTATGGCAGTTACATTAAAAGGTTTTAACGAACAGGTTGCAACTTTTTTAGCTGAAAACGTTAAAAAAGGCGACCTTGTGAAAATTACGGAAGAAAACACGGTTTCAGCTTGCGAAAACGGTAACGAATTTTGCGGAATCTGTGTTAACGGTGCAGGCAGCACAGTCAGCGTTGTGCTTGCGGGCTATGTTGAAGCAACATTCTCAGGTACAGGGCTTGACTACGGATATCAGACAGTAGTTGCAGACGGCACAGGCGGAGTTAAAAAGGCATCAACAGGTAAAAAGGTGCTTGTAACAAAGCTTGACGCAGTCAACAGTACAATCGGCTTTATTATGTAAGGAGGAAAAAATAATGGCTACATTTGAAACACTTAAACTTGATAAGGGTCTTTACAGAACAGACTTAGGCTTTAACGCCGAGCTTGAAAAAGCAGACCCTTCTGAAAACTACAAGGGTACTTCTCTTGAAAATCTTGACGCATTTTCACGTCAGCTCAAAAGATTTAACATTAAGGTAAAGGGAAAAGATTCATCATCGGTTGAAAAGTTTTTCCAGACAAGCGATTCGGCGGTGCTTTTTCCCGAATACGTTTCCCGTGCAGTAAGACAGGGTATGGAAGAGGCAGACATTCTCAATTCCATTATTGCCACACGCACTGACATTAACGGACTTGATTACAGAACAATTTATTCGGTTGCAGACGATGACGACAAGGAACTTAAAAACGTTAACGAGGGTTCATTTATTCCCGCAGTTGAAATTAAAACTAAGGAAAATCTTGTCAGACTTCAGAAACACGGAAGAATGCTTACTGCTTCTTATGAGGCTATTCGTTTCCAGCGTCTTGACCTTTTCACGATTACTCTTCGTCAAATCGGCGCGCACATTGCCCGTTCACAGATTTTTGACGCGGTTAATGTGTTGCTTTCAGGCGACGGAAACGATAATCCGGCAGATATTATTTCTGCAGCCACACCCGGTACGGTTACTTATGAAGACTTAATAAAACTTTGGAATGCTTTTGACCCGTACACCATGAACACCATTATTTGTTCACCGGAGATTGCGGCAAAAATTCTTGCTCTTCCCGAAATGAAAGATGCTGCTGCGGGACTTAACTTCCACGCATCGGGTAAAACGGTAACTCCCCTCGGCGCTAAACTTATTAAGCATAAAGAAATCTCCGGCGGAATGTTGGCGCTTGATAAGAACTATGCTCTTGAGATGGTTACGGCAGGCGGTGTTCAAACCGATTTTGACAAACTCATTGACCGTCAGCTTCACCGCGCGGCAATCACAGAAATTTCGGGCTTTGCAAAAATCTTCAAAGACGCTTCAATTGTAATGAGTGTTTAAGGGGTGTAAATATGATAGACGCACAGGCGGTTTTTGAGTTGATGATGACTTTGGGCGGGTTGTCTGAGGAGCAAAAAGATAAGGCGCTTGAAATTTGCGAAATAGCGGCTGACGAAATGAGCAATCAGTTAACAGACAGTGCTTTCGGCAATGAAAAGGCGGTAATTTACGCCTGTGCCGCTGTTTCACTCTACCGCTACCACTTAAGCGAGGGACTTTCGGATGATGATTACGAATCGTTAAAGGCAGGTGACATTACCGTTAAGCGTTCGCCGTCATTAAAGCTTGAAATAGCAGAAAACTTGAAGGACACAGCACTTTCGGCCGCAGCAAGGTATTTGAATGATATGTCATTTGCGTTTAAGGTGGTGTAAAAAGACTTTGAGTAAAATCTTCAAACACGGAACAACGGTTTTCCTGACAACAAATGACGGCTGGAAAAGTGAATACTTCAAGGCGTATATTCAGCCGATTAGATATAAAAATAAGGTTTACCTGGAGGGAAACTACACCGAAATCGGAAACAACGGAAACAATGTTTTTATATATCTCGGACCTGCAAATCACGACTTTACCGCAGATTTACATAACTTCAGAATAAACGACCTTCAAAATCGCCGATTTATTATTGATAAAGCGGAAAAAGTTACTTTAGATGACAAAGTGCTTTATATATGGGCAGTTATAAGACAGGTTAGGGGGTGAGTAAATGGTTATTTGCTCAAATCTTTGCGAGTTGATTAAAGAACAGCTCAGAGGTGATGAAAGATTTAACAACATTACTCTTGTTGACGCTTACCAATATAATATTAAACCGACTCCGATTCTTAAAACGATAGCGGCATTTTCAGTTAAAAAATGTGTGCTCGGCGACTATATTGTTGAAATTTCGGATACGGGAGAAGAAACAGTAACGGACAACCGTGAGGCGTTGGCAACAATTTCAATAAATCTGTATGTACCTTACTCTTTCGGAAGCGGTATTGCACCGAATGTTTTTGAAAGTATGATTGATTGCGTTACGGCAACATTCGGCAACAGGCTTGTAAGCGCAACGTGCAGTGAAACAAATTATGTTCGTGAGTCACAGGCGCTTGTAACTAAAACGGAGTTTGTTTTAAGAACAGTAGGAGCAAACGGTTAATATAACCTAATGGTTATAAAAATGCACAAAAAACATTAAAATAGTTAAAATAATAATAACTAAATGGTTATAAACTGAGAGCTGAGGGTGCGGTTATGGCATATTACAAGAGAATTCGCGAGCTTCGCGAGGATAATGATAAAACACAAAAAGAGGTTGCAGAGTATTTGGGAATGAAGCAGCCGCAATACCACAGGTATGAAAGCGGTGTACGTGACATCCCGTGCGATTTTCTTGCGTCATTGGCCGTTCTTTACAATACGTCCGCAGATTACATTTTAGGGCTTACGGATAACCCGGAGCCATACAAATAAATTAAACGGGAGCGATAAGGAAACTTATCGCTCTTTTTTATGAACGGTGTTTTAAGATTAAATATTTTGTTGAAATGAACATTAAACTGTGATAAAATAATACGATATATATTCTAAATTTAGGAAGTGTTGATTGTGGACTATGTTTTTTCAGAAAGAATTTCATCACTTAAACCCTCTGCCATAAGAGAAATCTTAAAGGCAACCTCAGACCCGTCTGTTATTCCCTTTGCGGCAGGTAACCCTGACGTTGCGGCTTTTCCCGTTGATGAAGTAAGAGAGATTTCACAGAAAATTTTTGCAGATATGCCGATACTTGCACTCCAATACGGCATTACCGAGGGTTATGCCCCGCTCAGAAATAAAGTTAAAGAAATGCTTAAAGCCGATAAAAACATCGGTACTGAAAAGGACGAGGTTATTATTACCTCGGGCGCTACGCAGATTATGGACCTTATGACAAAGGTGTTCTGCAATTTCGGTGACACGGTTGTTTGCGAAATGCCGTCGTTTATCGGCTCCCTTAACTGCTTCCGCTCTTACGGCTGTAAGCTTAAAGGCGTTCCCGTTGAGGCAGACGGTATGGACGTTGACGCCCTTGAAGATATACTTAAAAACAGCGAAAACGTTAAATTTATTTATACAATTCCCAACTTCCAAAACCCCTCAGGCGCTACAATGAGCTTGCCCAAAAGAAAGAAACTCTACGAACTGGCGCTTCGATACGGCGTAATGATTTTGGAAGACGACCCTTACGGAGATTTGCGTGTTTCAGGTGAATTTTTACCGTCAATTAAGAGTTTAGACACAGAGGGTATTGTTTGCTACGCAGGTTCATTCTCAAAAGTTTTAGCCCCCGGCATTCGTGTGGGTTACGTTATTGCTCCTGCTGAGGTTATCGCAAAAATGACTGTGGGCAAGCAGGCGGCGGACACCCATTCAACAATGTTCTCGCAAATTCTTGTTCACGAGTGGTTAATGTCGGTAAATCTTGAAGAGCATCTTAACAAAATACGTGAGATTTACAGAAGAAAGCTTAACTTAATGTGCGATCTTACAGAAGAAAAACTCGGTGATTTAGTCACATTCGTTCGCCCCGAGGGCGGCCTTTTCGTTTGGTGCAAACTCCCTGAGAATGTTAATATGATGGAATTTACTAAAAAGTGCGTTGAAAACAAGGTTGCGGTTGTTCCCGGTACGGCCTTTGCCGTTAACCCCGGTGACGCAGAAGATTGCTTCCGAATGAATTTCTCAACTCCTACCGATGAGCAAATCGTTAAGGGTATGGATATTCTTGAAAAGGTTAAGGAGAGCTTCATTGGATAAATTCAAATTCAGTTTAACGGATATTACCGTAATTAAAAGCGTAATGAACCGTCACGGCGTAACTTTCAGGAAAAGCCTGGGTCAGAACTTTTTGACAAATCCCGACGTGTGTCCCCGAATGGCGCAGGAGGCAGTCAGGGGTGCCGCCCGAAAAATCGGTGTAATTGAAATCGGCGCAGGAGTAGGCGTTCTTACAAAAGAACTTTCAGAGCGTGCGGACAAGGTCGTTTGCATTGAGCTTGACGGGCGCCTTTTCCCGGTTCTTAACGAAACACTTGCCGGGTATGATAATTTAACCCTTGTGCAAGGGGATATATTAAAAATAGATTTGCATAAGCTTATTGAGGAGAATTTTGACGGTATGGACGTTTGCGTTTGTGCAAATCTTCCTTACTACATTACTTCGCCCGTTATTATGAGGCTTCTTGAAGAAGAACTGCCTATAAAGAAAATAGTTGTTATGGTGCAAAAAGAGGCAGGGGAAAGGCTTACTGCCGCCGTTGGCTCCCGTGAGGCAGGCGCGGTTACCGTTGCGGTTAAATACTTTGCCGAGGCTGAAAAGATTTTTGACGTGCACCGCAGTTCCTTTGTGCCAAGCCCCAATGTTGACAGTTGCGTAATTTCCCTTGATTTAACAAGGCGGGGAGACTACAAAATTGATAACAAAGACCTGTTTTTCAAAATGGTTAAATCGGCATTCGGTCAGAGGCGAAAAACAGTGCTTAATTCTCTTTCAAACGGACTTGGCATTGATAAAAATTCACTTACTTCGGCACTGGAAAAAGCGGGCCTTGAGCCAACAGTCCGTGCAGAAACGCTTACAATGGAAGAACTTGTTGAACTTTCCAATAAAATAAATGAATTGAGGTAAATTATGGAATACACTTACAGAACGCGCGGCACATGCGCACAGCAAATTAAATTTGAATTAGAGAACGGAATTGTTAAAAATGTTTCGTTCTACGGCGGCTGCAACGGCAACTTGCAGGGTATAAGCAAGCTTGTTGAGGGTCAAAAGGCTGAAGATGTTATCGAAAAACTCCGCGGAATTAAATGCGGATTTAAGCAGACCTCTTGCCCCGACCAGTTGGCAGCGGCACTTACCGAGGCTCTTAAAAATGGTTGAGAAATTCGGCAACTCCGCCCGATTTGTGCTGCAAAAGCTTAACGAAAACGGCTTTGAAGCATACTTTATCGGCGGCAGTGTTCGTGACGCTTTAATGGGTCTGCCTTTGGGCGACATTGACATTACAACAAGCGCCGAGCCGAGGGAAGTTGAAAAGATTTTTTCCGATTTCAGGGTTATTGAAACGGGAATTAAGCACGGCACTGTCACGGTGATTGTTGAGGGTACGCCTGTTGAAATTACTACCTTCAGGCGTGAGAGCGGATACAGCGACAACCGCCACCCGGACAAAGTGGAGTTTTCAAAAA
>CAMFPJ010000052.1 GCA_945971755.1 uncultured Clostridia bacterium | reverse complement strand
GATTCCAAATGAAATAATAAAAAAATCTCATAAATTTATTGAAAACGGATATATGAATTTTGACGGAAACACATTAAGCTTAACCCAAAAAGGCTTTTTAATTTCCAACACAATTCTTTCCACCATTCTCTAATTGCAATACATCTGAAATTATGATATAATGATTTTTATTGACAAAAGGAAGTGATACTCGTGCCTATTAAAATTGACAATCAACTGCCTGCAAGGCATAATCTGGAGCTTGAAAACATTTTTGTTATGAATGAGTCACGAGCTATGACACAGGACATTCGTCCGCTTAAAATTATACTGCTTAACCTTATGCCCACAAAAATAGAAACCGAAACACAAATTTTAAGGCTTCTCAGTAACACTCCATTGCAGGTTGAGGTTGAACTTTTGCAGGTTGCCACTCACGAGAGCAAGAATACCGCAAAAGAGCACATGCTGAAATTTTACAAGACCTTTGACGATATAAAGGACGAAAAATTTGACGGTATGATTGTAACGGGCGCTCCCGTTGAAATGATGCCCTTTGAAGAGGTTGATTATTGGGACGAGCTTTGCACAATTTTTGATTGGGCAAAAAGCCATGTTTACTCCTCATATCACATCTGCTGGGGTGCTCAGGCGGCGCTTTACTACCATTACGGAATACCTAAATATCAGCTCCCTGAAAAAATGTTCGGAATTTTTCCCCACAAGCCCCTTGATATGTATCATCCGCTGTTACGCGGCTTCAGCGACGTTTTCTATGTACCCCATTCAAGGCACACAGAGGTAAGAAAAGAGGATATTGCCCTTGTTAAAGATTTGCAAATTCTTTCTTATTCCGATTTAGCCGGTGTTCACATTGTTGCCGATATGGAATGCAGAAATTTTTACTGCACAGGACACTCGGAATATGACGGAGACACTCTCGCCCGTGAATATTTCAGAGATTTAGACAAAGGGCTTCCCATTAAAATTCCTTATAATTATTTCCCAAATGACGATACAAAACAAACCCCTCCCATTACATGGAGAGGTGCCGGAAGTCTTTTGATGCAAAACTGGCTTAACTACTTTGTGTATCAGCGCACGCCCTACGACATTTCGGAAATCAAATAAAAATTAACCGCAGACTTTTCTGCGGTTTTTTAATAGGTGATAATATGAATAAAACAAAATGGGTTTATATCGGCAGTGGTAATATCTGCTCATCAACTGCTTGCAGCATTGAAAAAGGCGACCACGAAATTGTTGCGGTTTACAGCCGAAACTATGAAAAAGCGCAGGACTTTGCAAAAAAGCACAACGCCAAAGCTTACAAAACCGCCGAAGAGGCAATTACTTCTTCGGGCGCTGACGCAGTTTATATCGGCACGCCGCACACAAGTCACAAGGAATATGCAGTTCTTGCATTAAAGCACAAAAAGCCGGTTCTTTGCGAAAAGGCTATTTGCCAAAACTCAAAAGATACAGAAGAACTGATTGCCTGTGCCAAGGAAAATGACACATATTTAGCTGAGGCCATGTGGACTTGGTATTCCGATGTGGCGCTCACCGTTAAAAAGTGGGTGCAAGAGGGCGAAATCGGTGAAGTAAAAAGTTTCTTTGCAGATTTTTGTATCCCCGGAATATTTATGAACAAAAAGTCAAGAGTATTTAATCCGCAAACCGCAGGCGGCTCACTTCTTGACATTACAATTTACCCGATTACTTATATTTACAATCTTTTTGGCTATCCTGAAAAAATCGAGTGCAAGGGTAAAGTCAAAAACGGAATTGACATTCGCGAAACCGTAATTCTTTCTTACGGCGACCTTAAGTGCACTGCAAAGGGCTCCTTTGATTATTTTCACGAAACCTGTAGAATAGTTGGTACAAAGGGTACAATAACAGTTCCGATTTTTCACATGGGAAGCCGTGCAATTCTGAAAAATAAAAATGGAAAAACCGTTTACAAAGGCAAAACAGATTATTTAACAGAGTTTACAAGGGTATCCGAAGAAATCAAACAAGGTAAAAAAGAGTCATCGTTTGTTCCGCTTTCCGCAACCCTAAACTGTATGAGAATAATGGACGAATGCAGAAGACAAATGGCCCTTGTTTACCCAACAGAAACATAACAGTGAAACTTAAAGCCCTCAAACGAGGGCTTTTAGTTTTATGTGTTTTTATTATTCTTCGCTTTCTTTTTTTGCATTAATCTTTCTGTTGCGCTTATTTATAATGTGTTTGTTTATAAGAACGGAAATGATAGTAATTACAAGCACAAGTCCGATTGTGCACGGGAAGGCAATTTGAATAACAATATGAATATACGGCGTTACTATTTCCGTTTCGGGAAGTGTATAAAGCGCCGAACCGTCATTTTGACCGTACGGAATTCTGATAACGTTTATTGAAAGCCCTTCGGCTTTATATGTGAGTTTGTTATCCGTAATCTCGTATGACTGTTCTTTAGGAGCAACATGGAGCCTTTCGCCGACCTCATTGCAGGCGGATTTGAATGTTTCGGACATATACTGACAAGAAGCGGTTGTTACATTTTCAAAGCCTTGCAAATCAAGTGTAATATTAACATTTTTCATCTGCGAATTTACAAGTTTCACGTAAAGAACTTCATTTTCGGTGTCAACCGTAACAGACTTGTAAATGCCCTGCTCCTCCATATTAAAATCGGTTGCGATATACTTATTGCCTACATTGTTGGCAAAAAGCATTTGAGTGTAATAATCAGGAGTTCTGCAAACTTTCTCGGAATCAAACCAAATAAGATTTACATCCCAGCACTGCGCATTTACCTTGGCAAATGTGGGAGCATAGGAAATCATTTTAACTACATCGGCATTTTTCTCAATGCCTGTAAGGTACGCTGCCTCCTCAATTGCAGACCAAATATTATTTTTTGTTTCAATGGTGCCGTATCCGTCCGAACGGGGTGCCCATTCGCCTACAAAAACTTTTGCTCCGCTGCGTTCATAGTTGTCATAACGACCCGTTTGACCAAAAAGGAAGCCCCCCACGGTGTAATAATGCTCGTCAACAATTGTGTCCGGGTATTTTGAATTTGCAGTGCTCCAAGCCACGTCAAAATCTTCTCCCTCAAGCCATGCTCCCGAGGTTGTCACGATTGTTATTTCAGGGTAAGCCTTTTTGACCGCTTTGTAAAGAGCGTCAAAATTACGCCAGTAAACGTCTCCCCAGTTTTCATTACCGATGGCAAGGTATTTCATATTAAACGGCTCCGTTCTGCCGTTTTCCGCACGAACAGAACCCCACTTTGAGTCGGAGCTGCCGTTTGCAAATTCAATTAAATCTAAAATGTCCTGAACATAAGCATCCCATTCTTCCGAGCCCGGACGAAGAGCGATTGTATCAAGGTATGCCTGCCACTCTTCCTCAGTAAGCGCACCGTTTTGGTACTCCTCACGAACTGAGCCGTAGCCGTTCCTTGCCTGACAGCAAAGGCCTGCATTTACAACGGGTATAGGCTCTGCACCAAGGTCCGAACAAAGCATAAAGTACTCATAATAGCCCATGGCGTTTGTATTGATGTAGTTTCTTCCGTTGTTGTCATCACGCCAAAGGTTATATGTCTGCTTTCTCTCTTCAATCGGACCTATTGTGTTTTTCCAATTATAAAGGTTTTGGAGATTATCCCCTTCCGCAAGGCAACCGCCCGGAAAGCGAATAAACTTAGGGGACAAATCAGCAAGTGCTTCAAAAAGGTCAGCTCTGAGACTGACATATTTCCATTGAGCGCTGTCAAACCCGTGACTGTTTGCGGGAATTAAACTTACAAAATCTATATGAAATGTGCCCGTACCGTTAGCAGTTATTAAAAGTCCGCCGTCAGCAGTTACGTCTGACTGAATTTGGAAAATAACCTTAGTCCAATCAGCAAAATCATCAATGCTGAAGGTGTAAACCTTTGAATTACCCTTTGCTTTTAGTGCAACTGAAATTTCACCCTCGAAATTTATGTTTCTAAGGTAAGCTGAGAACTCGTATTTTTCATTTTTCTTAAAGCCCATATCGGCAGTCTGACGCTTTTTCTCATTAAGGGTATAGGTTTTGTAATCATAAAGTTCCGTAAAGCCATTATTAAAAAGAGTTGCCTTTTCATCAACGGTAACAGAAAGGAATTTTTGATTATTCTCGTTAAGTCCGTCCTTATTCTGAACAGAATAACTCTGTGAGTCAATACTCCAGCCCGTAAAATTGTCCGACTCATACTCAAATGAGTTATTGTTAACCAAATTGGAGACAAGACCTCCGTCACAGGCATAGCTGATATCTTCAATAAAAGCGCCGTAAAGAGTGTCGCTGACATCGTGAGAAATATTATCTTTTGAAATCACTAAACTGTTGCCGTTACTCTTGGAAGCAGGCATTGCGCCCGCAAAAGAGAAACAGACAGCCAATACAATAATCAACGCTATAACCTTTTTCATGGTATCACTCCTTCAAAAACACTGCTTATTTTATATTTTATCAGTTTTTTTTGCTTATGTCGAGAGCATTTTATGTATTTTACAAATTTTAATTGCATTTTTATGGGAAATTTTATATAATTTCAATATGAGTTAAAACTCTGACGGAGGAATTTTTATGAGCAAGAAAAAGATTTACACAATAGCCAATTCACACCTTGACACTGTTTGGTGTTGGGACTTTGAAACGTCAATAGAAAAGTATATCCCCGCTACTCTTGACGAAAACTTCGCTCTTTTTGAAAAATACCCCGATTACCGTTTCAGTTGGGAGGGGTCTTACCGTTACGAGCTTATTAAAGAGTATTACCCGGACAAGTGGGAAAAGTTAAAAAAATATATTGCGGAGGGTAAGTGGAATGTTTGCGGAAGCGCCTTTGAAAACGGCGACGTTAACGTTCCCTCTCCTGAGGCACTTTTCAGAAATATTCTTCTCGGCAACCGATTTTTTGACAAGAATTTCGGCAAGCGTTCCCTTGACATCTTCTTGCCGGACTGTTTCGGTTTCGGATATGCGCTCCCGTCGGTTATGCACCACGCTAACCTTAAAGGATTTACAACTCAAAAGCTTTCTTGGGGCTCGGCATACGGTATTCCCTTTGATATAGGCAAGTGGTACGGCGTTGACGGAAACTTTGTTTACGCCTGCACAAATCCCGGAAAATATGACCTTTGCTTTTCAAAAATCCGAGATTACGATTTCGTAACGAAAAAACTTGAAGAAAATGAAAAACGCGGAATTGATTTTACCGCTGTTTTCCACGGCAGCCACGGCGACACAGGCGGTGCACCCCCTGAAGCGTCAGCAAAGGTTCTTCAAAAAGAAATTGATAAAAACTCAAGCAGTGACATGGAAGTTATCTCTGCGGCGGCTGATGACATTTACCGTGATATTGAAAAAATGTCACCGGAACTGCGTCAGCGTTTGCCTGTTTGGAACAATGAGCTTGTTATGACAAATCACGCAGTCGGCGGTTACACCTCAAGAGCCATCGGCAAGCGTTGGAACAGAAGGAACGAAGAACTTGCGGATATGGCAGAAAGGGCGTCTGTTACAGCAAATGCAATTGCAGGTCACAAGTATCCTGACGAAACGTTAAGAAAAGCTTGGAAACGTGTTATTGCTCACCAGTTCCACGACGATATTCCGGGCACTTCGGTTCAGCGTGCTTACAAGCGCAGTTGGAACGATTATGCTCTTTCGCTCAATGCATTTACTAACGAATATGAGGCGTCTGTGGGTGCGGTTGCAAAATTGCTTGACACATCTTTTGTTAAAGGCATCGCCGTTGTTGTCAACAACCCTATGGAATATGAACGCACAGATGTCGTAACTCTTAAAATTAAATCTAATTTAATCGGTGCAAACGTTACTGCTGTTGACGAGGGCGGAAAAGAATACCCGACACAAATAGTTGCCCGTGAAAAAGACACTGCAACGGTTATTATGCTTGCTACAGTTCCGGCATTGGGCTACAAGGTGTTTGATTTACGTAATAAAAAATGCACCGTTAAAACGGATGTAAAAGTTTCACAAGACGTTTTGCAAAACGGTAAATACATAGTAACGCTTAATTCTCAAGGAAACATTTCATCAATCTTTGATAAGGAACTCAAAAAAGAAATTCTCTCCGCACCAATTACTACCGGTATTTTTGATTACAACGGCAGCAGCAGTTGGCCCGCATGGGAATTGAACTTTGAAGAGCTTAACCGCGCACCGCAGCACACAACAAGAGTCAAAAATGTTTCAATAGTTGAAAACGGACCATGCAGAGTGGCTGTACGTGTAGTCAAAACTTACGGTGACAGCGAATTTACAAGCACAGTTTCATTAACGGCAGGCGGTAATGACGTCAGGGTTAACAACGATATTGAGTGGAGAAGTCTTCGTTCACTTTGCAAAGAGATTTTCTCTTTTACCGCCGAAAACAAAACCGCAACTTATGATTTAGGTCTCGGAGCAATCAAACGAGGAAATATGAATGAAAAACTCTTTGAGGTGCCTGCACAGAAATGGGCTGATATTTCTGACGAGAGCGGTGAATTCGGTGTATCGGTACTTAGCGAATGTAAATACGGCTGGGACAAATTTGACGACAGCACACTTCGCCTCACAGTTGTTCACACACCGAGAAAGAATTATAAAATCGACAGTATGCAGTCCATGATGGACTTGGGTCTTAACAAATATTCTTATGCGATTTTCTCGCACAAGGGAACAGTCGGCAAAGAGACTCAAGCAGCCGCCCGAAATTTCGTAATGCCGATGTGTGCCTTTGTTTGCTCGAAGCACGGCGGAACGCTTGGCTCGGCTTATTCGTTCGGCTCACTTTCATCACAGGGGGCAATTCTCCGAGCAATGAAAAAAGCTGAGGACAGCGATGAAATTATTATTCGTGTGGGCGAAAGCGAAAAGAAGACACAAAAGAATGTTGAATTCTCTCTTGCCGTTCCCATTAAATCTGCAAGGGAAATTTACGCTTCCGAAGAGCATATTGCCGATGCACCCTTAACTGACGGAAAACTCGTTTTCGATTTGGAGCCTTATGAGGTTAAATCTTTTGCTCTTACCGTTGATAAAACTGCGGAAGATGACAGAAACTCTGTATCAATAGCTATTCCGTCGAACATTTCCGCTTTCTCGGATAACAGAAACAGAAAATCTACTCTTCCCGTTATCGGCAAAACTATCCCGTCGGAAATTACACCCGAAAGCGTTTACATAGGCGGTGTTAGATTTGAAATATCCAAAAAGTCTGCCACTCTTTGCGGCGGTCAGGTTTTAATGCTTCCGAAAGGCACAAAGAAAGTTCATTTGCTCGTTTCCTCGTTAAACGGTGATAAGGCCGTGATGTTCGGTAATAAGACGGTAACGATTAATGATATCCGTGAAAACTTTGCAGGCTGGGACCTTTACGATTACGGTGAGGTTGCATTTACAAAGAGCGGTAAACTCGGCTTTGAATTTACTCACTCACATTCTGCCGCGGGTGACGAACTTGCCGCAGGGCTTTATTTCTGGCTTGTAACGCTTGCCGTGGGTGATGAAAATTCAATAACACTCCCCTGCGACCGCCACATAATTTTGCTTGCCGCCACGGCAGACGGTGAAAACGAAACCTGCGCACTTGCTACCGAAACTTATGACAATATCAAAAACAGGCAGTTCACTTTCAAAATGAACAGCAAGGATAAGATTTTGTATGAATCTGAAAAAACATTTATCCGAATTAACGATAAGAGAAATTTCTTTACTGCACGTAACAAATAAAAAATTTTAGGGGGATAAAAATGGCAAACAGTAACGAGGATATTCGCTACGTCGGCGTAAAAGAAAACTTGGCATACGGTCTTGCAAACGCAGGTCAGTGTTTCGGCTACAATCTTGTTGCCGGTGGTTATATGTCGCTCTTCTTTACAAAGGTTTTCGGTCTTCCGCCGGAAGCGGTATCGGTTATGATTTTAATTCTCGGAATTTGGGACACGGTCAACGACCCGCTTATGGGTGCAGTTGTTGACAAAACCCGTACAAGATTCGGAAAACTTCGTCCTTATCTTCTTTTTGTTCCGCTTCCGCTTTCAATTTGCACAATTCTTTTATTTGCAGGCCCCATTATCCTTGCAGATGTTAAAACAACCGCAATTAAAGTTGTTTATATGTATATCTCATATTTTATTTGGGAATTTTTCTACACAATCGGCGATATTCCGTTTTGGAGCATGAGTTCTGCAATCAGCCCATCCCCCTCGGACAGAACAAGAGCCATCTCCTCCGCCCGTTTTATTTCGGGTATTATCGGCGGACTGTCCACAACAATTCTTGTTATTCTTATGGACCTTAGCAACAACGGAGTAATCGGTCTTTCTCTTGCACAGGTATTCCTCCTTATGGCAATAATCGCAGGAACATTCGGCACAGGTCTTTTCTCCCTTGCGGGCATTTGCACTAAAGAAAGAGTTGTTCAGTCGGTTAAAGAACCAAGCGTAATTGACGGCTTTAAGGTAATGGTTAAAAACAAACCACTCTTTATGATTATCATTGCAAGCGTTTTAGGCTCGCTGGGCGGTCTTTCGGGAGTTTTCGCAACCTATTACTACTCTGAGGTTATCCACCTGAATTCCCTTGCGTTGGTAATTGCAATACCCGGCACAATTTTAGGCTTTGTTACATATCTTCTTATTCCGAAACTCAAGAAGAGATTTGACAACCGACAAATTATTTTCCTTAACGGTTTCTCAAAACTGATTGTCGGCACTCTCGTTTTCTTTATAGGACTTAATAACCTAACAAACTATTACGTAATCGTTCCGCTTTTAATGGTGCAAAACCTTGTTTTCAGTTTTTTCGGAACTGTTAATATGGTTATTCCCACTGAAATGATCGGCGATACGGTTGACTATATGGAATGGAAAACAGGTGAGCGAAACGAGGGAGTATCTTTTTCCGTTCTCACCTTTGTGGGCAAACTGACCGGTTCAATCTCAACCTCAATCAGCGCAGCGCTTCTTCCTATTATCGGTCTTTCATTTAAGGTTATTCAGGGCACGGGTGAAACGGTGGCAATCAAGGGTGAGCACACCGATGTTTACATCTGGGCGCTGTTCACTCTTATTCCCAATATTCTGGGACTGATAACTCTTATTCCGTACATTTGGTACGACCTTACAGGCGAAAAGCTTCAAACTATACGCAGGGAGCTTAAAGCATCTCATGAGCAAATGTCCAAAGAACTTTCGGGAGGTTGCAGCAATGATTGAAAATAAGTGTCCGAAATGCGGTAAAAAACTAAGTCTTTTTTACCTTAAGCAGGAATGTCCCGATTGCCATGTAAATTTGCTTTATTACAACCTTGACGCCCGCCTTGAAGCGGACAGGCAAAAAGCTGAAAGAGAACAAAAAGCGGTAGAAAATTTTCTCTGCAAGCTAAAACTTTCTACCTTCGGCGGAGTCTTGCAGACAGTCAGATTCATTCTTTTTTTCACGCCGCTTTTATATATGCTTCTTCCTGTGTTCAGTTGGCGTCAAGCTGACGATTTAATCTATCAATTCACTTTGCAGGGAGTAATAATCGGCTTTGTTCGCGGTCAAATAACATTCGATTTAATAACCGGCAATCAAATGTATCTTTTCCCAATACTTACTATGGCTTCGGTAATAGTGTTTTCGCTGGCGGTAATTATCTCCTCCTTTTTCTCCTGCACAAAAAATGCACTTTTGAGAAATATTTGTTTCAGCACCGTAAATATTTTAGCTTTGACTATCGGTACGGTTTTGTGTATAATGAAAGGGCTTGATATTTCAATCGGACTTTACATTACATTTGCGGAATATATAATCACATTTGTAATGCACATTCTATGCGACAGAAAAATTAAATTAAAGACAGAGGGTAAATAATGGAAGTAAGGATTTTTGACAACAAAGAAAATTTAGGTGAAACACTTGCAGAGGTGCTTGTCAGCAGAGTAAAAGCAAAGCCCGACCTCTCCTTTGGCTTTGCCACAGGCGCATCACCTATACCCGTTTACAACAGTATGATTGAATACTTTAAGCGTGGGGAAGTAACATTCAATGGCATTACAACCTTTAATCTTGACGAGTACTGTGATCTGCCGAGAGACGATAAAAACAGTTACTACACTTTTATGCACGAAAATCTTTTCAATCAAATTGATGTAAAAGAAGAAAACATCAATTTCTTAAACGGCAACGCATCTGACTTTACTGCTGAGTGCAAGCGTTACGATTGCCTTATTCGCGACAAAGGAATTGACGTTCAAATTTTAGGCCTTGGCAGAAACGGTCATATCGGCTTTAACGAGCCGTCAACAAAATTCACTAAAGACTGCTTTAGGGTAAAGCTTTCCGAAAGCACAATTCAGGCTAACTCAATATATTTTGATGAAAACCCCATGCCGCATTTTGCACT
>CAMFPJ010000051.1 GCA_945971755.1 uncultured Clostridia bacterium | reverse complement strand
TTTATTTCGTTGAAAAAGACCTATGCTTTGATACAAAGCATAGGTCTTTTTCTGGCGGAGAGCAAGGGATTCGAACCCTCGAAACCGTTGTAGCAGTTTACACGATTTCCAATCGTGCTCCTTCGACCAGCTCGGACAACTCTCCGTGTCAACTCACATATTATAATAGATTACTTCATTAAAATCAAGTGTTTTTCTCATTTTAATTTAACTGTTGATTATCTTTTTGCCTTGTGCTATAATTCGACAGAGGTGTGAATTATGGATGAGAAAGAAAAAGAGTCTTCGGTTAAAAACTTTATAAAACAGGCTTTTACAAGTGAGGCAAGAGCTAACAGGATAACTTATTATTTTGCCGGAATTTGCGTTTTGCTTGTTGTGGTTATTGTTCAGTTGAATTATGCAAACCGTTACTTAAAACGTATTGCTTCAGGCGGAAACACTTATAATTTTGCTTATTCATCCGTTAATGAAGAGGGAGAAACTCTTTATTATGATATTGATGGAGCAACAGTTGCAAGTACCACTGAAAATGACCCATATCAAGTTTTTACCGTAGCTTCTTCTACAGCATTCTTTTCAAAAGAAACGTCAACTACGGTGAATACAAAAGAAACGGAAAAAAATACGACTGCTTCTTCATCACAATCTGTTCACGAAACACCATCAAACACATCTAATGTAACTAATGAAACTACGGGAACAACTAAACCACAGTCTAATTCTATTACTTACGTAATTAACAAAAGCAGTAAAAAAATTCACTATGCCGACTGCAGTTATGCCGAAAATATGAAATCCGAAAACAAATTAGTTGTAAAACTGACATATACCGAACTTCAAGAACAGTATTTGTCACAAGGATATACATTTTGCAGCAGATGTTTAGGATAATGAATATATACTGTATAATTCATCTTTTTTCTATGTAAATACTTGACAATTGAACAAAATTAGAGTAACATATTCGTAATTTGACGAAAGGACGAACTAATGATGTTTTTCTACTGCTATTATTTTTATTTCTTTAAGAATGCGATTGATTAAACATTGTTGTGAGTTCTTAGTATCATAGATGTTTTTTCAACCGCTTATTTCGTTGTGAATAAGCGGTTATTTTTTTTATTAGAGGTGTAACGATGACAGACCTTGAAAACGCAAGAAAGATTATTGATGATGTTGATTTGGAGATTGCAAACCTTTTTGAGAAAAGAATGAGTGCTGTAAAAACCGTTGCAGAGTACAAAGGCAAACACGGCTTACAGATTTTTGACGAAGAAAGAGAAAAACTTATCCTTCAAAAAAATGTTGAAAGACTCAATAATGACGAGCTTAAACCATATTATGATATCCTTTTAAGATCTTTTATGGATGTTTCAAAGAAATATCAGGAAAACCTACTTTCAGGAATGAAGGTTGCCTTTTGCGGAATTGAGGGGGCGTTTGCCGAAATTGCGGCAAAAAGAATTTTCCCTCACGGACGAACGGTTTCTTTTTCGGATTTCGATTCGGCATATAATTCTGTTTTAGACGGAGACTGTGATTGTTGTGTATTACCGATTGAAAACAGCTATGCGGGTGAGGTAGGTCAGGTTATAGACTTAATGTTTAGCGGTGACTTAACTGTTAACGGAATTTACGATATGCCAGTCAAGCAAAACCTTATCGGCATTAAAGATGCTAAACTTTCTGAAATAAAAAAAGTAATCAGTCATCCTCAGGCACTTTCACAGTGTAATGTGTATATAAAAGAGCACGGCTTTGAAAGCGAGCAGGCATCTAACACTGCTGTTGCCGCAAGAGAGGTTGCCGCACTCGGTGATAAATCAGTTGCTGCAATTGCCAGTAAGGAAACTGCTGAAGTTTACGGACTTGAGGTTGTTGACCACGATATTAACGAAAGTGCCGTTAATACAACAAGGTTTGCAGTTTTTTCTAAATCAAAAGCTAATAACAGCAGTTCAAACGATAAATTCATCCTTCTTTTCACTGTGAACAATGTTGTCGGGGCCCTTGCAAAGGCTGTTAATATAATATGTGCACACGGCTTTAATATGCGAATTCTCCGCAGTCGTCCCGTAAAAAATGTGCCTTGGCAGTATTATTTCTATGTTGAGGCAGACGGTGACCAGAACAGTACAGAAGGAAAACGAATGATTAACGAACTTTCTGTTTGCTGTGAAAAACTCAAAATAGCAGGTAATTTTGCTCAGGAAAAGACTATTTGAAAAACAGGTGATTTTAATGAAAACCCATGTTGAATTGGGCACAGACAGTTATGATATTATCATAGAGCGCGGAGCAATAGAACGCTTTAAGGAATTAACAGGAATTAAGGGTAAAGTTCTTGTTGTTACCGACAGCGGAGTTCCGAAAAACTATTCAAAATGTATTGCAAGTCAGTTTGAAGAATGTTATATCTACACAATACCTGAGGGAGAGGCAAGTAAGAATTTAACCGAGTTTCAAAATATTCAATCTTTTCTTCTCAAAAACAATTTTACACGTAAAGACACCGTTGTTGCTTGCGGAGGCGGAGTTCCCGGTGACCTTGCAGGTTTTGTTTCCGCTTGCTTTATGCGCGGCATAAACTTTTACAATTTTCCGACTACGGTATTATCGCAGGTTGATTCATCGATTGGCGGTAAAACCGCCGTTGATCTTAACGGAATAAAAAATATTGTGGGTGCCTTTCATCAGCCGAAAATGGTTGTTATTGATCCTAATGTACTCAGCACTTTACCGCAAAGACAAATCTCAAACGGACTTGCGGAAGCTGTTAAAATGAGCCTAACTTCCGATAAAGACCTTTTTGAAATGTTTGAAAAAGTGAATGTTATGGAGCATATTGACGAAATACTTTTTAAGTCTATTGAAATTAAGAGAAAAGTTGTTGAACAGGACGTCAATGAAAAAGGACTTCGTATGATTCTGAATTTCGGCCATACGCTTGGCCACGGAATAGAAAGCGAAGAGGAACTTCACGGACTTTATCACGGCGAATGTGTTGCGCTTGGAATGATTCCGATGTGCAGTGTTTCAGTTAGCGAAAGACTTGTTTCAGTTCTTAAAAAGTTGAATTTACCAACTGAAATTTCTTTAGATAAAGAAAAAGTTCTTTCTGCCATTGTGCACGATAAGAAAATGCGCGACAATGTTCTGAATACTGTTTTTGTTAATGAGATCGGCACATTTGAAATGCAGAAAATGACAGTTGAGGAAATTGTGTCAAAGCTTACTTTAGTTTGCAAGGAGTGAAATAAATGAAAAATACTTTCGGTTCATCAGTCAGCCTTACTGTTTTCGGCGAAAGTCACGGTGCGGCAATCGGAGCAGTGCTTGACGGAGTCGCCCCCGGAATTAAAGTTGATGAAGAGTATATAAATAAAAAGATAAGTCAAAGGATGCCTTACGGTAAAATTTCAACAGCGCGTCATGAAGAAGACAAGGTTGAGATTTTGAGCGGTGTTTATAACGGATTTACAACCGGTACTCCTATTGCAATAATTATTAAAAATAATGATACTCACAGCAAAGATTATTCTGCTACCCGAGAGCTTGCTCGCCCGGGTCACGCTGATTTTACTGCATTTGAGAAATATCACGGCTTTGAAGATTTCCGAGGCGGCGGACATTTTAGCGGACGAATAACCGCACCTATAGTTGCTGCAGGAGCGATTTTGCTTTCTGCTCTTCAAAAAAAAGGAATATATATCGGAACACATATTAAAAAATGCGCCGGTGTTTCAGACCGAGATTTTGGTGATATAAAAAACGATATTATTGAAATTGACAATAAAATTTTTTCTGTTCTTGACAGTGAAAAAGAAGCATTGATGAAATTTGAGATTGAAAAAGCTGCCGAACGTAAGGATAGTGTGGGTGGTATTCTTGAAACTGCTGTTTACGGTCTTCCTACAGGAGTAGGAGAGCCTTGGTTTGACTCACTTGAAAGTATGTTATCGCACGCAATTTTCGGTATGCCTGCAGTTAAGGGAATTGAATTCGGCAAAGGCTTTGAATTTGCGGATATGATGGGTTCTGAGGCAAATGATGCGTTTATCATTGAAAACGGCAATATAAAAACATCGTCTAACAATAACGCAGGTATTAATGGCGGTATTACAAACGGAATGCCTGTAATTTTCAGAACAGCGATTAAACCGACTCCGTCAATTTTTCAAAAGCAAAGTACAGTTAATTTTATTAAAAATCAAAATGCTGAAATTGAGCTTAAAGGAAGGCATGACCCTTGTATTGTTCACAGGGCTTCAGTCGTTCAAGATTCATTGACTGCTTTGGCGGTAGCCGATATGTTAGCTCTGCGTTTCGGCACAGATTACATTGGAAGTGATTTTTGATATGGAATACGGTTGTATAGGAAAGAAGCTTCCTCATTCGTTTTCAAAAATAATTCATGAAAAAATCGGTGATTATTCTTATGAACTTATGGAGTTAACAGAAGAAGAATTACCAAATTTTATGGAAGAAAGAAATTTTAAGGCAATAAATGTTACCATTCCTTATAAGCAAGCCGTTATTCCTTATCTTTACGAGATGAGTGAAACTGCAAAAAGTATTGGTGCGGTAAATACAGTTGTTAACCGTGATGGCAAGCTTTACGGATACAACACCGATTTTTACGGAATGTCATCTCTAATCAAAAAGAATAACATTGATTTGAGCGGCAAAAAGGTAGTGATTTTAGGTTCCGGCGGCACATCAAATACTGCTTTTGCGGTTGCAGAAAGCCTTGGCGCCGGTGAAATTAT
This sequence comes from uncultured Clostridia bacterium, assembly GCA_945971755.1. GTDB lineage: Bacteria > Bacillota > Clostridia > Oscillospirales > Acutalibacteraceae > Fimenecus. The sequence goes on along the minus strand of CAMFPJ010000051.1, from coordinate 5,646 downwards.
CAAAGTCAGCCGAAAGGTTAGTGACAAAACAGTTACTTATGATGAACTTTACAATAAACACAAGAATGCCGATGTAATTATCAACACAACACCGGTTGGAATGTACCCTGAAATTTTTTCTTCGCCGGTAGATGTTTCAAAATTTTCTAATCTTAAAGGCGTTGTTGATGCGGTATATAACCCACTTAAAACAAAAGTAGTTGCAGATGCTGAAAAAATCGGAGTTCCTGCTGAAAGCGGACTTTATATGCTCGTTGCACAGGCAATTAGAGCTTATGAAATTTTTATGGATAAAACTGCTGAAAATTCTCTTCTTGACAGTATTTTCAACGAAGTAAAGTCTCAAAAGCAAAATATTGTACTTACAGGAATGCCCGGTAGCGGTAAAAGTACAATAGGTGAAGCAGTAGCAAAGAAACTTCAAAGAGACTTTGTTGACACCGACAAAGAAATCAAGAAGGAAATTAAAATGGAAATTTCAGATTTCTTTGAGAAATACGGTGAAGCAAAATTCCGTGATATTGAAACAGATGTTATTAAGAATATTTCAAAGCTTTCAGGCATTGTTATCGCAACCGGAGGCGGTGCGGTTCTTCGTAAAGAAAATGTAGATTTACTTAAAATGAACGGTATTATCTATTATCTTGACAGACCGCTTGATGATATTATTCCGACTTTTGACCGCCCGTTAGCGTCAAGCGTTGAAGCGGTAAAGAAGAGATATAACGAGCGTCACGACGTTTATGTAGGCACGGCTGATAAATTTATTTCTGTTACGGGAAATCCCGATGATGCAGTAAAACAAATAGAAAGTGAGCATTTTTCAATATGATGATACTTGTAATAAATGGTCCTAATCTTAATATGCTCGGTATCCGTGAACCTGAAATTTACGGTTCACAGACGTATGACGACTTGTGCGGCCTTATCGAAAATCACTGTGAAAAAATAGGTGTAGATGTTGAGTTTTATCAGTCAAATCATGAAGGTGACTTAGTTGACAGAATTCAGCAAGGCTACGGCGAAGTTGATGGAATTGTAATAAACCCGGGTGCTTATACTCACACAAGCGTGGCTTTACTTGATGCAGTAAAAACAGTCGGAATTCCTACGGTTGAAGTGCATATTTCAGACCCCGATACGCGAGAAGAATTCCGTAAAATCAGTTACATTCGTCTTGGATGCGTTAAAACAATCAAAGGACTTGGTTTCCAAGGCTATTTAGATGCAGTAGATTTTTTAGCAAAAGGTAATTAAATTATGATGATTTCGATTACTCCGTCTCTACCTAAAGGTGAAATTACCGCTCCGCCGTCAAAAAGCTTTGCACACAGAGCTTTGATTTCGGCAGGCCTTGCAAACGGTAAATCAAAAATATGCGGAATTTCATTTTCTGAAGACATCAAAGCAACACTTCAGTGTTTAGAGGCGATTGGCGCAAAGATAAATATAAATGACAATACCGCTGAAATTACTGGTGCGAATTGCCTTGAAAAATTAAAAGATGTAAAGCTTCACTGTAATGAAAGCGGCAGTACACTTCGGTTTTTAATTCCGATTTGTCTTTTGTCTTCAAATGAAATAACACTTAAAGGTACAGAAAAACTTATTTCAAGACCGTTAAGCGTTTACGAAGAAATAGCCCAAAAACAAGGGCTAACTTTTAACAGGAAAAATTCTTTCGTTACGGTTAAAGGTTCATTAAAGCCTGATATTTTCAAAGTAAACGGCAATATCAGCAGTCAGTTTATAAGCGGATTGATGTTTGCGTTACCTTTACTTCAAAAGGACAGCGAAATTGAGATAATCTCACCATTTGAAAGCAAACCCTATGTGCAAATGACTGTGGATGTTTTGAAAAGATTCGGAATTGAAGTAGATTTTAACGAAACACTGATTAAGATTAAAGGAAACCAGGAGTATAAGCCTTGTGATATAACTATTGAAGGTGACTGGTCAAATGCTGCATTTTTGTACGCATACAAAATGAGCGGCGCAGATGTCGTCGTTTCAGGCGTTGACCTTGATTCCTCTCAGGGCGACAAGGTTTGCATTGAGTATTTCAACGCCCTTAAAAATGGTGTTCCTACTCTTGACGTTACCGATTGCCCCGATTTAGCACCGATTTTATTCAGCTTTGCGGCAATGCATAACGGTGCAAAATTCACAGGAACAGACAGATTAAGGCTTAAAGAGAGCGACAGAATTTCATGTATGCAGGAAGAACTCCAAAAATTCGGGACAAAGGTAATTGCCGGTAATAATGAGGTGGTTATTGATTCAAAAGAATTTCACGCTCCGAATGATATAATAAACTGTCATAATGACCACAGAATTGTAATGGCAAATGCCTTTCTTCTTTGCCATACAGGGGGAAAACTCAACGGTATTGAAGCCGTTAAAAAGAGTTATCCCGATTTCTTTCAAGTAATTGAAAAGGCAGGTGTCAATCTAATTTATGAAACTTGATAAGAATATAGATATTTTAATTGTAGGTTTAGGTCTTATCGGAGGCAGTTATGCAAAAGGCTTCCGAAAAAAAGGCTACAAAGTTTCTGCAATTGATGTAAATGAGCAGTCAATTAAATTTGCAATAGAAAACGGAATTATTGATAAAGGAAGTTCAAAAATTGATGAAAATTTGATTTCATCTGCCGACCTTGTAATTTTTGCACTTTATCCGCACGTTTTCCTTGATTGGATAAAAACAAATCAGCATCTTTTCAAGCAAGGAGCAGTAATTACCGATGTTACCGGCGTAAAATCTTGCATTGTTTATGAAATTCAAAGTGTACTTCGCAAAGACATTGAATTTGTATCAGCTCACCCAATGGCAGGTAAAGAGGTTTACGGAGTAGAAAATGCCGATGACTCTATTTTCAAAGGTGCAAACTACATTGTTGTTCCCACCGATACAAACACTTTTAATGCTATTGAAATGTGTAAGGCTGTCGGCGAAACTTTAGGTTTTGCAAGAATTTCATCTCTTCCACCCAAGGCTCATGATGAAATGATTGGCTTTGTTTCACAGCTTACGCACTGTATTGCCATTTGCCTTATGACTTGCTCAAAAAGTGAGCACCTTGTGGATTACACAGGCGACTCTTTTAGAGATTTAACCCGAATTGCAAGAATTAACGAGAATATGTGGAGCGAACTCTTTATGCTTAATAAAGAGGCGCTGCTTTCACAGATGGAAACATTTATGTCGGAGTTTAACAGTTTTTATGAGTTGCTTAAAAACGATGATGTTGAGAATATGAAAGAAAAAATGAAACAATCTACTGCTCGCCGAGCTTTGTTTGACAAATAAGAGGAGGAATCTTTAATGAATATGATTTTTGAGAGGAAACTTGCAATTCCTCAAGAAGTAAAACAGATGTACCCGACAACCCCTGAAATACAGGCTGCAGTTGAGGAACGTACAAATACACTTAAAGAGATTTTTGCGGGTAAAAATGACAAGTTTATTCTTATTATCGGGCCTTGTTCCGCTGACCGTGATGACAGCGTTCTTGATTATATCAGCCGTCTCCGTGAACTTCAGGAAAAAGTAAAAGATAAAATTTTTATTGTTCCGCGTATTTACACCAACAAGCCCAGAACAACAGGTGACGGTTACAAAGGTATGCTTCATCAGCCTGACCCCGACCAAAAGCCAGATATGTTCAAGGGAATTGTTGCTATACGTGAACTTCACATGAAAGCCATTAAAGAAACCGGTTTTGCCTGTGCAGATGAAATGCTTTATCCTGAAAACTCAAAGTATCTTGACGATTTGCTCGGATACATTGCAATCGGTGCTCGTTCTGTAGAAAATCAGCAGCACAGGCTTACCGCAAGCGGAATTGACGTTCCCGTTGGTATGAAAAACCCCACAAGCGGTGACATTTCGGTTATGATGAATTCAATTACCGCCGCTCAGCATAAGCACACATTCATTTTCAGAGGTTGGGAAGTTCATTCAAACGGTAATGAATATGCCCACGCGATTTTAAGAGGTTACGTTAATAAGTACGGTCAGACAATGCCGAACTATCATTATGAAGATCTTGTTCACCTTAACGACACATATCAAAAATCAGGTCTTCTTAACCCTGCGGTAATTATTGATACAAACCACTCAAATTCAGGCAAAGACCCAATTCAGCAGATTAGAATTGCTAAGGAAATTGTTAACAGTAAGCGCTACAACCCGGAGGTTGATAAGCTCGTCAAAGGCCTTATGATTGAAAGCTACATTGAAGACGGAAATCAGCCAATCGGTTGCGGTATATACGGTAAATCAATTACCGATGCCTGCCTGGGATGGGAAAAGTCAGAAAAATTAGTTCTTGACCTTGCAAATGCTCTTTAATGCTTAATCTGCAAAAATATAACTCCTACCAATTTCGGTAGGAGTTTTTTGTTGTGTCGATTTTAATAATCAATTATCTCTGAAAGGGTTATCAATATTTGAAAGTGTAACGTCAATTATATCACGCTGTTGATTATAACGATAAAAACTCATAATAAGACCGATTGCAATATAAAGGCAAAGGTTTGATGAGCCGCCCGCCGAGAAGAAGGGGAGCGTGATACCGATAACCGGTAAAAGTTGAAGACACATACCAATATTAATAATAACTTGTCCCGCAATCATAGCGGCTACTCCGTAACACATTACCTTTGTGTTGCCCACCTTGTCGTGTCTGCCTGTTCTTGCAATGCGAATGATAATAAGCGTTAAAAGTAAAAGTGCAATAAAACAGCCAACCAAACCGAGTTCTTCACCCACAACTGAGAAAATCATATCATTTTGGCTTTCGGGAACAATACCGAGTTGCGTGTAATTCCCCTTAAATAAGCCTTGTCCTGTGAGCCCTCCACCGCCGATTGCGGCAAGTCCTCTTTCTTGCTGATAAATAACATCAGGGTAAAGTTCGGGGTAAATAAGTGCTAAAAATCTGCTCTTTTGAATTCCTTCAAGCAAGAATAACCAAGCAAGAGGCAGAGCGGCAATAACTAAAATAATTCCTGCTACAAAATAAAGCCAATGAAGACCGGCGACAAAAAGCATAGAGGCTGCAATAATTAAAAATACAAGGGCAGAGCCCATATCGCCTGATTTAATAACAAGTGCTACCGGAATTAAAGCGTGTATTCCAAGCGAAATTAAAGTTAAAATGTGATTTATATTGTTCTTAACTTTTTCAAGATGCACACCAAATGTTATTATAAAGCCGATTTTAACTATTTCTGAGGGCTGAAAAAAGATTTTACCGCCTAAAAGAGAAATCCATGTTTTAGCGTCGGGACGCTCGGGAGGACCTACACCGACACCCGGAACAAACAAAAGAAGCATTAACCCTACGCTCGCAATTGCTACCAGCGGCCACATTTTTATAATAAACTCATAATCAATTACAGAAATTATTACTGCGCCAACAAGACCGGCACAAACCGCTATAAGCATAACCTTAAAGTCACGCGTGAATCTAACACCTTCAGCCGCCGTGTGCAAAGTTGCGCTAAGCACCATAACGCAGCCGAAAAACGAAGTAACAGCGCAGAGGAAAAGCAAAATCTTGTCAGTTTCTTTTATGAAGTTTTTAACACTTTTCAGTATCGCTTTCATATATAGCTCCAATAAAAATAGTATATATG
>CAMFPJ010000050.1 GCA_945971755.1 uncultured Clostridia bacterium | reverse complement strand
CGTAATTAACCTTTAACATTATAGCAGTATCAGGTTTGTTTTTCAACACCCCGAATACGAAAAAAGCAGGGGAAACCCTGCCTTTTCCGTTTTGTTTTTGCTTTTTCAGTCTATATCTGATTTGAGAGTTTCAATAATGTTGTCATCACGAATCTTATCAAAGGAATAAAGAAGTGCAATACCGATTATTGCAAAAACCGCAGCTACCGAAACAATGTATGGAATTACACTAAGGGTAAAGCCGTAATCAAAACTTTCTGCAAGCGCTTTATACATACCGAAATGAATTACAGCACTGACGGGCAGTGAGAAAACAAGCGATTTTGCACCGTAGCGAAGAGCTTCTAAGTAAATCATTTTCTTAAACGATTTCGGAGTCATACCCACGGAGCGAATCATAGCAAATTCACGTCTTCTCTCGTTCATTGAGTTTGATATTGTGTTGATAATGTTCATTATTGAAATTATTGTTATAAGTGTAATAAAGCCGTAAATAAACACTCTTGCAATTTTCAAAATGTTATTGACAGAATTGAGCGATGAAGACGATTCGCTGTAATCTGCCACAATATTCTGAATTTTAAGTTCCTGTGCAATATCTTTGGTTGCGGTTTCGGCATCTTTTGAAAAAATGCTTGCAACGACAGAAAGGTTTGAGCTTACATCGTTTTGTAAAAACTCCTCTGCAAAGTCCATGGACAAAATAATTATGGGCCATTTTGTATATTGATATCCGAAGGTTGTTTCGCTCCACAGCTTTGCCGTTTGTTTCCCCACAGTAAATGTGACGTCTTTATAGGTCGAAATGCCTTGGTTATCTTGGAAAACCTCAAGCCCGGCAGTAACCGTTTGACCTTCAATATTCTTAAGCGGCTCGTCTGAAGTCTTTTTATTTCCGGCACTCTTGAAAGAGACGTTCTGAACAATGGCAGTGGGGTTGTTCTTGTTGTGATACTTTTCGGTATCCTCTCCGAGCTGTTTCAGGTAACCGTCAAATGAGATATTGTCAAGGAAAAGAATCATGACATTTGAGGTGCCTAACAGCAAATCATTTTCTTCGCCGTCCTTGAAAACCGAATGTGGGAGCTTGCTGAATTCACCTGCCGTTAAATAATAACGGTCAACATCTTTATTACTCTTAACCGCTTTCTCTAATTCTTCCCAGTTGTTATAGGATACCTCAACAGTACCGTCTGCTGTTTCGTCAAATGATGCGTTAAGCGTATCTGAGAACATTGCGCTGAAATTTGTAACGGTTAAAAATACTACAACGCTTAAAAACAGTGAGAAAACAATATTTCGGCTTCGTCTGCCGTTTCGCTTAAAGTTTTTAACCGCAAGAGCGCCCTCGTAACCGAAAATTTTAGTGGTTAATCGGGAAGTGCGTAGTTTTTTCGGCTTTTTAACCTTAACCGTTCCGTTTTGCTTTATTGCCTCAATAGCCGTTGTTTTGGAGGCTTTTCTTGCCGGGATATAAGATGAAATAAAAATTGTAATTGCACTTGCAAGCACGGAGCCGAGAATTACAAAGAAGTTTACATAAACCTTTAACGTGCCGTCATATTCAACCGAGAGAGTATCCGTAAAAACTCCCTCAATGCACTTAAATGTTACCGCAATTCCGCCGATACCGGAAATAATGCCCAAAGGAATACCGATAAGGCCGAGTATTAAGCCTTCAAAGTAAATGGAGAAACGCTTTTGACGCTTTGTAGCTCCAACGGACGCCAGCATACCAAGGTACCGTGCTCTTTCCTGGTAAGATACTGCAAAGCTGTCATAAATCATAAAAATTGAAACAACCGCAATAATCAGAAGTAAAATTCCCACGAATGTGCCAAGGGAAACAAGCATAGCATTGTCACGCATTATGCCGAAATAAATAAACAGTTCAATATTATGAGAATAATCTTCAATTCCCGTGCTTTTAGAGGTTGCCTCAAGCTTATTCCAAATGCCGTTATCAAGCTTATCGTAACGAACTAAGACAAGCGTATCTTTAGCCAAAGCTACAACTTCTTTGTCAATACCGCATAAAATCGGGTTATAATCGGTTGCTGAAACCTTGCTGTCGGTAATGCCCACAACGGTAAGGTCTTTAACCGTTTCTTCACCGTTTGTTTGTAAAATATAGACAGTTATTGTGTCGCCCACCTCGATAGGCTTTTCCGAATTCTTAACATAATCACGGGTTAAAACGACTTCGTTTGAGCTTTCGGGAAGTCTGCCTTCGTGGACTGTAACATTTCGCATTGCGAACCAATTTTTCTCGGCACAGAAAACTCCGTTTGCAAACTCATTTGAATCTTTGTCCTGCGTTGCCGAACCCAAATAGGCTCTTGCCGAAAATTCTTCGATATTTTCATCGGTTGCGAAAATCGGTTTGTGAAGTAAATAGTCCGTATCATAAAATTGACCGTGCCAGTTGCCGTCAATGGCAAGAGCTACGTTTTGGAAGTACTTGATAAATGATATTGAACTTGTGAAAACTGCAGTTACCATAGCAACAGAAACAATAATCGCAAGAACTGTAAGAATACTTCTTTTTTTATGCGTCTTTATGTGACGAAGTGTGAGAGTGCTTATAATGTTCACTTATCTCACCTCATCTCTGGTGATTTTACCATCCTGAATTGCAATAACTCTGTCAGCGGAAAGCGCAATTCGTTCGTCGTGAGTAATAATAATTACCGTCTGCTTATACTCTTTGTTCAGTTTGCGCAAAAGGTCAATTATCTCCCTGCTGTTTTCTGAGTCAAGGTTGCCCGTGGGCTCGTCCGCAAGCAAAAGAGCCGGATTGTTTATAAGCGCTCTGCCGATTGAAACCCTTTGCTGTTGACCGCCCGAAAGCTCTGACGGAAGATGCGAAAGACGTTTTGAAAGCCCAAGTTTATTAGCCAATACGTCAATTTGCGCCTTATCAGGTTTTTTGCCGTCAAGTAAAAGCGGCAAGGTTAAATTTTCCTCAACCGTTAAAATCGGAATAAGGTTATAAAACTGATAAATAAGACCGATTTGCCGTCTTCTGAAAATTGCGAGTGCGGTTTCGTCAAGCCCCATAATGTCCGTACCGTTAATAATTACACTGCCGCTCGTTGCCACGTCAACACCGCCGAGGATATGAAGCAGAGTAGATTTACCGCTGCCCGAAGGTCCCACGATGGCAATGAACTCTCCCTGTTCCACAGAAAAAGAAACGCCGTCAAGAGCTCTGACCTCTGTTTCGCCTTTGCCGTATATTTTTGTCAAGTTTTTGATTTCAAGAATTTTCATTTCTATCGCTCCTTTCAATCACACATTATAAAATGTAATTGTGACTCTTCGGTGACAGTTTTCATTACGGTTTTGTAATATTTCTAAACTATTGTTTTGTAAAATTTAATTCTAAAGGTTGAGCCAACGCCTATTTCGCTTTGTGCCTCAACTTTTGCCCGTTCTTTAGAAAGAATTTCTTTTGAAAGATTAAGACCTATTCCAACAGAATCGGAAAAGGCGTTCTTGCCGTGGTAAAAGCGCTCGAAAATATGGGGCAAATCTTCTTTTTCAATTCCTTTTCCCGTGTCCTCAATAACTAATTCATCGTAAAGATTTGTAATGTTTGTTGAAACAGAAAGAGTTCCGCCCGTCTCTGTGTGCTCAATGCAGTTTTTAATTATGTTTTTAACTGCTTCCGTTGTCCAGGGCAGATCCCCCGTAAATGTAAAATCTGTAACAGCGGTTTTTAACGAAATATTTTTAAGGTCAAGCCCTAAAAGGAACGGTTTTACCGCGTTTTCAACTACATCAGAGATTTTTACGGTATCACTGTTAAATGTAATTGCGCCTGCATCAAGCTTTGAAAGCTTTAAGAGCGTCCCCGTCAGCCAATTCATTTTATCAATCTGATTTTCAATTATATTTACAAATTCACTGCGCTTGTTTTCATCGGTTTCGCCTTTTAACAAATCTGTCATAACTGTAATTGATGTCAGCGGAGTCTTTAACTGGTGAGTAATATCGGCAAGAGAGTTTGCAAGTGACATTTTCTCCTTTGAAAGCTCCTCGTTAGTGCTTTTGAGCATTACAACAACTTTGTAAATATTGTTTTTGAGAATTGAAAACTCGCCCTCGGTATTATCGGAAATTGCAAGGGAATAATCTCCCGAACAAACGCGGGACAGATAATTGTTAATATTCTCAACCGTATTAAGTCTTGTTTTTTCGTACATTCCGAAAGCCGTGCAAAGGCACACCGACAAGCAAAGGCAGACAACTCCGCAAATAATATTTATAAAGAAAAGCACAAGAGAAGTTATTGCCGACAGGGCAATTAAAACGATTAAAACAGATTTATAATTTAATTTTTTCATTTTAATATATACCCCATGCCCCTAACAGTTTTAATAAGCTCGGGCTCCTCTGAATTTTTTTCTATCTTATCACGAAGTCTTTTAATGTAAACCGTTAATGTGTTGTCATTTACAAAATCTCCGTCAACGTCCCAAATATCTTCAAGGAGTTTTTGTCGTGTGAGTATTTTTCCGCGATTATTTATAAAGGACAGCAGAAGCCGATATTCCATTGCGGTTAAAATTATTTCGTTACTCCCCACATATACCTTTGCTTCAGCGGTGTTAACGGTGAGATCGCCAATTTGAATTTTTGTTTCTTCTTCCTTTGAATATCTCCTTAAAACCGAGCGAATTCGCGCAAGAAGTTCCTTTACCCTGAACGGCTTTGAAATATAATCATCAGCGCCCAGTTCAAGACCTGTTACAACATTCACCTCGTCGTCAAATGCCGTCAGGAAAATAACGGGTAAGTCACCCTTTGACTTAATTAGTTTGCAAATGTCATAGCCGTTACCGTCTGGTAAGGTTAAATCAAGAATATACAAATCAAAATCTTTTGCACAGATAATCTCAACAGCGTCCTTCACTGTTTTTGCCAGAGTTACCTCGTAATTTTCATTCTGCAAAGTGTAAGAAAGACCGATTCCGATTGCCTCGTCGTCTTCCAAAACAAAAATAGTCATTAAAACCACCTCAAAAAATTTTATCATAAATAAAAGCACATTTCCATTACAGTTTTGTCACATTAAGAAAGGCTCTGCAAAAGCAGAGCCCATAAAATTTAACCTAAGTCGTGCTTGTCGGTAATTTCGACGTCAGGAGCGGAATATCCACCCGCATTATAAATTATAATCTCGTTTTCTTCCTTAAGAATTGTGCCCGGAATATACAGTGATTTTTGCGGACCCACATTCCAAAATCTGCCCAAGTTAAAGCCGTTCACAACAACAAAACCGCGAGTGAAATTGTCAAGATGAACAAAGCAATCTGCATTGCCGTTTGCCTTGAAGGTTCCTCTTAAGAACACAGGCTCGTCATCCTTCTTTAATTTTTCCCAAGAAAGCTTCTGAAGATTGTCAAGCGGTAATGTCCACACATCAAAATTCATCATGCGCTGTATGCCTACATAAATGTCGGAAAGTCCCTTGCGGTCAAGCATATTTTCACCGTAGTTCACTCTGCCCATTGTGTCAACAAGGACACCGATTTTTCTCTCTCCCTCAAATGAAGGCATTAAGAACGGTTTGCTTTCGTCCTTCTCTTTCTTGAAAATTACATCTTTAAGAGTAGTTTCGCCCTCAAGAGTGTAAAGGGTACGGTCAATGCTGCTTTTGTGCTTGCCGTCAAAATAAATATCCGCAAAGTCATGAACATTTCTGAAATAAATCGGAGTTGGATTATATTTACCCTTTAATGTTGTTTCGTAATAAATCATTCCGAAGTTCTGACCGAAATATTCCATACTTTCAGGAACGGGAACGTGGTGCTTTTCACCGATATTATTCAAGTTATCAAAAAGGTGAGCGCTTTGTGTAAGCTCGACTTTACCAATGCTCTGAAGCTTGGGGGACTCGGGAAGCTGTGAAAGTTCAATTCCCTGTTTTTCACAAAGCAGTTTTCTCACTGCATGGTAAGCGGGGGTGTAATCGCCCCATTCAGTAAGCAGAGCACAATAGTCATAACTTGTAACAGTTGGCTCATATCCGTGGCCCGGGTTTTGATTTGCGCCGGCGGTGAATCCGAAGTTTGTTCCGCCGTGGAACATATACACATTAAAACTTGCGTCATTATCAATAAAGCCTTTAATTTCATTTACAATTTCAAGAGAATTTCTTGTGTGGTGAATATCTCGCCAATGGTCAAACCAACCGCACCAAAACTCACCGCACATATTGGGCCCGTCATTTTTGAAGTTCTTCATCACATCAAACGCTGTGCGGGAGCGAGAGCCGAAATTAAGCACCTTGAAAATATGAGGCAGAGAGCCGCCTGAAATCATATTGTTATCATTACTGTCAGAGGTAAAGAGCAAACAGTCAACTCCGCACTCACGGGTAAGATTTTCAACGTATTGAAGATATTCTTTATCGTTACCGTATGAACCGTACTCATTCTCCACCTGCATAGCGATGATATTGCCGCCGTTGCTTTGAAGATGAGGTACAAGTCTTCCCAATAATTCGTGATAAAAGCGGTCAATACACTTAAGAAAATCGGGATACATACAGCGGATTTGCATATTCTTATCTTTAAGAAGCCACGCGGGCAAACCGCCGAAGTCCCATTCGGCACAAATGTAAGGACCTGGACGAACAATGCAGTAAAGTCCTACTTTTTCTGCTGTCTCTATAAATTTTTCAATATCAAGAATTCCCGAAAAATTGAATTCTCCGGGTTTCGGCTCGTGCAAATTCCAGCAAACGTAGGTTTCAACCGTGTTAAAACCTGCCAATTTCAGTTTAGTGAGCCTGTCTTCCCAATATTCCGGAACTGTGCGGAAATAGTGAATTGCACCGGAATAAATATTAAACGGCTTTCCGTCCATATAAAACTGTTTATCTTTTATTTCCAACATAATTTTTTCCTTTCGGTTAAATGCTTTATTAAATCGTTTTTATTATTATACTTGTAATATCAATTTTTTTCAATTGGTTTTGAAGCTTTTGACAATAAAAAAACGGAGTGCAAGTACTCCGTTTTTTACTTTACTGTTTGAAATTACAGTTCGGAACAAGTTTCTTAAGGAATTCACGGGTTTCATTAGGCGCTATATTCGGAATAGACGCAATTTCTTTCTCGAACAGATCATCATCAATAGGCAGCGGAGCAGTAACAAAAATCTTATCGTTTTGAGTCTTGCGTCTGCCGTCAAGTTCCTCCTCCAACGACAGTTCTTCGTAAAGCTTTTCGCCGGGGCGAAGCCCTGTGAACTGAATTTCAATGTCTTTGTAAGGTTCAAAGCCCGAAAGCCTGATAAGATTTTCCGCAAGGGAAACGATTTTAACCGGCTCACCCATATCAAGAACAAAAATCTCTCCGCCCTTGGCAAGCCCGCCTGCCTGAACAACTAATTGTGAAGCCTCGGGAATAGTCATGAAATAACGTGTAATGTCAGGGTGGGTAACGGTAATTGGCCCGCCTTGTTTTATCTGCTCTTTGAAAATCGGAATAACGCTTCCGTTTGATCCGAGAACATTACCGAAACGAACTGCCGCAAATTTTGTTCCTTTTGTAATCTTGTTGAAATGCTGAACGGTAAGCTCGGCAATTCGCTTTGTTGCGCCCATAACATTTGTGGGATTAACAGCCTTGTCCGTTGAAAGAAGAACAAAATTCTTAACACCGTATTCGTTAGCACAAAGACAGGTGTTGTATGTACCCAAAACGTTGTTTTTTACTGCTTCGTAGGGGCTGTCCTCCATTAAAGGTACATGCTTGTGAGCGGCGGCATGGAAAACCGAAGACGGATGAAACTCCTCAAATACCTCACGAAGTCTTGCAATATCACGTACCGAACCGATACGAATCTGAATTTCGGGAGCACCGCAATAACGGCGGTCAAGCGCATTTTTAAGAGTAAATGCGTTGTTCTCGTAAATGTCAAAAATCACTATTCTCTCCGGAGAATAACGTGCAATCTGCCTGCAAAGCTCACTGCCGATTGAACCTCCGCCCCCTGTAACGAGAACAGTTTGACCCGTAAGGTACTTGCAAACCTCTGTGTCAAGTTTAACTTCAGGGCGTGCAAGTAAGTCAAGAACGTCAACATCACGAATTTTTTCTGAAATTTTATCGTTAACGCCAGTAAGTTCATCAATATTAGGTGCTGTTTTAAGGTTACAGCCCGTGCTCATTGCAATTTCAAGAATTTCACGTTTGCGCTCTGCGGTTGCAGACGGAATACAGAAAATAATTTCATTAACGTCATATTCTTTAACAAGCTCCGGAATTTCGCTGATTACACCGCCGACGGGAATACCGCGAATTGAAGAACCGACTTTTTCTGTGTCATCGTCAACAACCACAACGGGTGAACCGAATTTATAAGCACTCATACCCATTTCATAAAGCACGGAAGAACCCATATCGCCCGCACCGATAATCATTATGCGCTTGTTGGCGGTACCGCGTCTTCTTTTTGCGTCAGATCTTATTGCTCTTACTGCGGAATACATTACTCGTGTACCGACGCAAAGGAAGCATATTGTAAGAAAAGCTTCAAAGTGCGCTGCAAAAGGCATGTGTTTGTAAAAGCCCTCTAACCCTATTTTTAAGGTTGCGTATTCAACAATATGGTCAATAGCCCACATACTTGCTGCACCTAATGCGGCACAAATAGTGAGATTAACTTCTTCAAAGAAACCAACATATTTCCACAAAGTATTATAAAGCTTACGGGATAAGAACAAGCCTATGTAAACCACTGTTACAATCGGAATTCTTTTTAACAGATAAAAAAACGCAGGATTAGATATTGAAAATGAATTATGCAGAAAAACCGATAAAAAATAAGCGCCGTTGACAATTACAATATCGGTAATCACAAGTAAAGCTTTTTGAAATTTTGAACTGCTGAAAAATTTTTTCAAAATATAACACCTCAAGTGAGAATCTTAAGTCATACAAAAATATTTTACTCTAATTGTACCCTTTTGTCAAATCAAATTAAATTAAAACAAATACCAAAATTTGTTTACATCATTCTTTGATTATGGTATTATTAGAATGGAGAGATTTCGGAAACGGAGGTAACACTTTGAAATATTCAGGTAAATGGACAGGCAGGGTTGACACATCGGTTTTCAAAGGCTCTGCGATTGTTGAAATTTTTGACAACGGCGGGGAATACGGCTTTAACGTCACCGTTGACGCGCTTGACAAAATTCCCGAGTTTTCGGTTTATGACGTTGTTGAGGGTGAAAATTCACTTTGCGGAAAAGCTGTAATCAATGTCTTCGGCGGTATCAAGGCTGAAGTAAAGGTTAATTTTGACGGCGACACATTTACGGGCGAAATTCGTGTTCCGATTTTAGGAACCGTTCCCATTCTTGACGGCAGGAGAATCGGCTGATGGAATTCAACTGTAAATATGCGAAAAAATGCGGTGCCTGTCAGCTTTCAAACTTAAGTTATGAGGAGCAGTTAAGCTTTAAGATGGCAACGGAAATCAAACTTCTGAAACGGTTTGGCAAGGTTGAAGAGATAATCGGTATGGAAAAACCGTTCCGTTACAGAAACAAGTCGCAGTATGCATTCGGAGTGCAAAGGGGTAAAATGGCTGCGGGAGTTTATCAGTCTTCCACACATAATATAATTGACATTGAAAAATGTATGCTTACAGACGAAAAAGCCGACGAGATATTCTCGGTAGTTAAAAAACTTCTAAAAAGCTTTAAGCTTAAACCGTATGATGAAAAAACAGGTGTAGGATTTCTTCGTCATTTATTGGTAAAAACCGGTTTTAAGAGCGGCGAAACAATGGTTGTACTTGTTACTGCAACAAAAGAATTTCCGAAAAAACGCTCGTTTATAAACGCTTTAGTTAAAAATTGTCCATATATTACAACAATAGTTCAAAATGTAAACAACAAATTTACAAGTATGGTTTTGGGAGATAAGAGCGAGGTTCTTTTCGGTGACGGAAAAATTACCGAAACACTCTGCGGAATGAAATTCCGAATTTCACCGAGAGCATTTTACCAGATCAATCCTGTTCAGACCGAAGTTTTATATAATAAGGCTTTGGAATTTGCCGATTTTAACGGCACAGAAGAAATAATCGACGCTTACTGCGGCACCGGTACCATTGGGCTTATTGCAAGCAGCAAGGTTAAAAGTGTTATAGGTGTTGAAATCAATAAAGATGCCGTTAAAGACGCAAAGGAAAATGCAAAACTGAACAAGGTTAATAATATTGAATTCGTGGCAGATGATGCAGGTAAATTTATGGTGGAACTTGCAAACGAGGGCAAAAAAATTGACGCAGTTATCATGGACCCTGCAAGAGCCGGTGCAGATATTCCGTTTCTCTCGTCACTTGTAAAGCTCTCACCCAAAAAAGTGGTTTATGTTTCCTGCAACCCCCAAACCCTTGCAAGAGATTTAAGTTACCTTACCAAAAACGGATATAAAGTCAAAAAAATTCAACCCGTTGATATGTTTCCTCACACTTCTCATGTGGAGACGGTTGTTCAGTTGGTTAGAAAAAAGCCGGATACATATATCGACA
>CAMFPJ010000049.1 GCA_945971755.1 uncultured Clostridia bacterium | reverse complement strand
ATTTCTTTTGCATTTACTAATGGCATAATTAAATACACTCCTTTAATTTTTTCCGTAATGATTATATATCACTCGCTCAAAAATGTCAACAAATTAACAAATAATCACATGGCGAATATGATAAAGAGAGGTGATTATTTTGGAAAGATATTATTCATCTGTGCTGGTGTCTTCGGGACTTTTATGCTACTACAAGGTCTTGTGTTCAAAACACCCTGAAAGCAGTATTTACATAGTGAATGACGGAACGGACTTTGACCGCGCAATTTTCTTTGAAGCTTTGCAAAAAAAGCTTCAGGGATATAACATTACCCTTTACTCTCCGTTTTACGACGAAACGATAAACGGAATTTACATAAAAAATTCAGATACATTTATTATTTCGGACGGCGGATACAGTAAAATTTGCCCCCTTTCACAAGGAATTTGTGAAAAACAGATTTCTCTCTCGGAAACTCGTACAATTACACAAGGCGAAAAAAGAGAAATTGCAGATTGTTTTTTAGGTGAAAAGAGTTTTTATAAAAAAGCGTTGTTACGTCTTCGCTATGCAAATGTTTGCAAAGAAAACCGCAATTCTTTGCTGTCCGACTACCTGTCCGACGACAGAATTATAAACGCTTTAAGCAGAATATTAAAGAAAATTCCGTTCGGTGTAAAGTACGGAAAGCCGTCGATTAAATTTTTAGCCGCAGTAACGCCGCTGGGTATTCACACACAATGGGACACTGTTTTTGAGAACTATGAAACAGTAATTGAACTTGAAGATAATGCCGCATTTTCCTCTGCAATAATTATGGGTGTAATACGTGACAGACTGATACATGAAAACGAAGAATTCATTTTGGTTCCCGACCTTTTTCACCGTGTAATTCCGCAAATGATTTTGCTTCCGCAAACAGGAATTGCAATAATACGCACAGACGAGAATCACATTTTGCCGTTTGCTCCCTCTCACCGAATAAACACCGAAAAATTTGTTTCGGCTCCAAAACAGATACAGCAAAAATGCTCCCTGCTGCTCCAAGCGGAAAACAACTATATGGAAAACGCTGTTTCATGCATCTATGAGGGGAGAGAAAAAAGGCAAAAAATGAATAATATTCTTTTTCCGTATTGCGACGCAGAATCGGCTAAACAAAAAGCGGAACAAATATTTAATGAAATTACTGCATAAAAAAAGAGGTGGTAAAACCACCTCTTTTTAACCTATTAGTCATTTGTGTAAGGAAGAAGAGCTATTTGTCTTGCTCTTTTAATAGCAGTTGTAAGCTCTCTTTGATGATAAGCACAAGTACCTGTTACACGGCGAGGAAGGATTTTCGCACGGTCTGAAGTATAACGGCGAAGCTTTGCTGTATCTTTATAATCAATTTTGTCAACCTTTTCTACGCAGAAAGCACAAACTTTTTTACGTGCTTTTCTAACGGGTCTGGCACCTTTTTCGTAAGCCATTGTATATTCCTCCTATTTAGAATAAATCAAAACGGAAGTCCCTCGTCATCATCTGAGCCGAAGGGAAATCCCTGAGAATCATCGGGTAAAACTGAGAAACTGCCTGCATCTGCACTCTGGTAAGAAACTGCAGGAGCAGCCGCCTGAGGCTGAGAATAACTGCCGCTTTCACTCTTGCTTCCGCAGAATGAAACATTGTCAGCAACAATCTCAAAAGCAGTACGCTTGTTACCGTTCTTGTCTTCATAATTACGTGTTTGTATTGCGCCCTGAACTGCAATCATCTGACCCTTCTGGAAGAAACGGGTTACAAAATCAGCAGTACCGCGCCAAGCAACAACATTTATGAAATCTGTCTGTCTTTCTTCGCCGGGTTTGGCAAAGTTACGGTCAACAGCAACAGTAAACGAAGTAACGGAAATACCCGTGCCTGTTGTACGAAGCTCCGGAGTAGCAGTAAGCCTACCCATAATAACTGCACAATTTAACATAGTATTTACCTCCGATTACTGCTTGATAATCAATGTACGGAGTACACCGTCAGTGATTTTTGCAATACGGTCAAGCTCTGCCGGGAACTCTGCTGCACTTTCAAAGTTGTAAAGTACATAGTAGCCCTCTGCCTGGTCGTCGATGAGATAAGCAAGCTTTCTCTTACCCCATTCATCAACGCTTTCAAGAGTGCCGTTTGCCTCGATAAGAGCCTTAAACTTCTCGTTAAGCTCTGCTGCCTTTTCATCGCCTGCAGCAACTGAAAAAACAAAAATCGATTCGTATTTTGACATCTTTTGCACCTCCTTATGGACTTTGCCCCCTGTTAGTCACCCCAAGGGGAAGGATTGCCGAAAACTTTTCAGCGGATAAAAATTATACCAATACTAAACACAAAAGTCAAGTATCAATTTAACCTATTTTAACTTTTTTGCTATCTATATTGTTTTTTTCTCTGCGCATTTTACGTTTTTGTCTGAAACTTACTCTTTCCTGATATTCACCTGTGTCGCACTTTTCAACAATAACAAGAAACAGTGTTATGAGCATTAAATACGGGAACGGGCAGAATATTCCGGGGTTAACAAGTGACATAAGTTCAAGACCCGCATAGGAAATAAATATTGTAATGTTGAAAAGCGTAACTTTTCTCCAAAGCAGCATATTTCTTCGAATAAACTGATAAAGAAACGCCACAATTCCCACCGTACCGAATGAAGCAGCAATTTGAATCGGCTCACAGTGGTACCAGCAAAGCGAAAATTCTTTGGACGGATGAACGTCGCGGTTGCCCATATAGCCAAGACCCGTACCGAAAATCGGATGAGTCAAGAAATCGTTAATTCCCCTTGCGCAGTGAATTGCTCTGACTTCGGACGACTCGCCGATAAGAAACTCGCTGACCGCCGTGAAAAGCCGGTTGATTGTGTATCCGAAAAATTCAATAAACTGACGTGAGAAAACAAGCAACGCAAAAAGGATGCAGGCGCAAATAAATAAATATGCTATTCTTCGCCTTTTATCGTAAAGAATATACATAACTATACACATCATAAGTTCAATAGCGCCGAAAACCAGCCCGCCGCGTGAACCCGTCAAAAGAATTGCAAAGAAATATACAAATCCGAGAATGGTTGCGTAACTTTTGCGGTTTGCAAGCAAAAACGGGAACGGCATACAAATCATTAAAATGGTTGAAAGGTTATTTCTCCACTGAAGATATAAAAGACCTTTAAGGTCAAGCACCTTATTGATATTGATTATATAGTATGCCATAACCATAAATGAACCGAAAACGCCTGCAATTACCATTATTTTCGTAAGCATATTGATAAGCGAATATTCTTTTTTTATCTCAATATTGGCATAGAAAAGCTCATAAAGAAAAACCATTCCGAAGCCAAGGCCCAACATGTGGTAAATGGACGTGGGCGCAAAATATTCCTGCGTTGAAATAAAACCGATACCGCCGATTGTAATTGCCGCTGAAACAAACATCATAGCCCCGAACTGTGATCCGCGAATTTTAATCGGTTTCCAATAAAGGATAAAATGAAGTAAAAGACAAGCAATTAACGGTATGGCGATTAGCTTGTATTTCATAAAGGTGTTGTACGAATCGTAGCAATGAATTGCAATCATTACCGTTAAAAGAAACGGCAGCAGCGTTGCCATAAAATCGTCACAAAGTAAAAATATAACTCCGACAATCAGTCCGAAAACAAGCGTGCCGTAAACCTCAAGGCCGAGTGTTGTGAAAACGCCTGCAAGGCAACACAGCATTATCATAAACTCCGTACTTAAAAAGAACGAACGAATACTTTTAAGGCTATTATTAAATTTTTCAGATTTGATTTTCAGCATAATAATACCCCTTTTACCGATATTGATTATAACCTAAACAAAAAATTTTTCAATAAATGTGACAATAATTTAATAATTATTACAAAAGTTTTACAAACTGTGTTGTTGAAGTGGAAAAAAGCTTGTGATATACTAAAATCACAAACATGATTTTCAGGAAGTGATTAAGTGAACTTAACGGTTAACGAAATTTATAAAAGTTTCGGCGAAAAAAATGTTCTGAAAGGCATTTCGCTTTCTGCACAGAGCGGAAAGGCGCTGGGAATTTTAGGGCGTAACGGCGCCGGTAAAACAACGCTTATTCGTATTATTATGCAGGTTTTCGGAGCCGATGCAGGCGCGGTTTTGCTTGACGGCAAGCCATTAAATCCCGAAATAGTAAAAATCGGCTACCTTCCCGAAGAACGCGGGCTCTATCCCAAGCAAAAAATAATGAATCAGCTTTTATATTTTGCAGAGCTTAAGGGTATTGATAAAAAAACTGCAAAAATGACTGCCGAAAAGTATTTAAGCGAACTCCAAATGGAACAGTACAAAAATGCCCGTCTTGACACGCTTTCAAAAGGTAATCAGCAAAAAATTCAGCTTATTGCGTCACTGATTTCAAACCCTGATATTATAATTCTTGACGAGCCGTTTTCGGGGCTTGACCCTGTTAATGCCGGAATGCTGAAAAACGTTGTTAAAGAACTTATAAAAGAAGGTAAAATGGTTCTTTTTTCAAGTCATCAAATGAATTACATTGAAGAGTTTTGCGATGACATAATAATTCTTAACGGCGGACGTGCCGTGCTTTCCGGTAGTATAAAAAGAATAAAAAGAAGTTACGCAAGAAACATTATTGAGATTTTAACGGAACACAACGAAAAGGCACTGAGTGTTTTTGAAAGTGCTTGTCCGTCTTTTGTAAAAAATGCGGAAATTCTTGACGGCAAGCTGACAGTAACACTTTTCGATGAGAATAAAAAATCAGACCTTATTAAATTTGTTGCCGACAACATTCCCGATGTTGACGGAATAAACGTTAAAGAACCTACTCTTGCGGAAATCTTTATTCATTATACGGAGGGATGTGTATGAAACAGTTTGTAAAAGTTTTTCGTTTTGAATTTTTGAATATAATTAAAAGCAAACCGTTTATTTTTCTTACTATTCTTTTGCTTTTCTGCTCAACTGTTGCCCTTTTCTTTCCGCGTTTTTCAAACGGCGCCAAACCGCCTGAAATCGGCGACGGCTCACCCCAAAAAATCGCCGTTTGCGACAAAACCGGCAAACTTGCAGAGTACATAAAAGAGAATATGGACTCTTACGAAATAACAATCTGCGACGAAAACACTGCAGAAACACTGCTTACAGAGAAAAAGGTTGATGCATCGGTAATTATTACCTCCCCTCTCACCTACACATACTCCGTAAAAGATATGGGTATGTATGACACGACACCCGATATTATCAATGAACTTTTGCAGATTAAATACCGTACAATTAAACTTTCGGAATTCGGCCTTACAGAGGAACAGATTACTGAAATTCAATCTTCGGTGGCAGTTCCCGAGTATAAAATCGTCGGCAACGACCAAGCCCAGAGTTTTCTTTACACTTATATTCTTCTCTTTATGCTTTACATCTCGGTTATTGCATACGGTCAGATGATTGCCCAGAGTGTTGCAACAGAAAAAAGTTCACGGGCTATGGAACTTTTAATTACAAGCGCAAAGCCCGAAAGCTTGATTTTCGGAAAAGTTCTCGGCACGGGCTGTGCGGGAATTTCGCAAATGGTTACCGTTCTTTTGTGGTCGGTGATTTGCTACAAAATCAATGCGCCTTTCTGGAAAGAAAATTTCTTTGTAACGTCAATTTTCGATATGCCGCTGAAGCTTGTTTGTTATACGGCAGTTTTATTTGTGCTGGGCTTCTTTATTTACGCATTCCTTTACGGCTCTCTTGGCTCCCTTGCATCAAAAATGGAAGATATCGGCCCATTAACAGGTCCGCTTACTATGATTATGGCGGGAACATTTATGGTGCCGATAATATGCATAAGTTCAGGCAACGTTGACACGGCTGTCATGAAAATTTTATCATTCATTCCGTTCTGCTCGCCTATGGCAATGTTCGCACGAATTGCCATGAGCACCGTTCCGCCGATTCAAATTGCAATTTCAATTATCATTCTGATAGCCTCTGATATCGGTATCGGTTACATTGCGGTTCTTATTTACAAAAGGGGTATTTTGATGTACGGCAAACCGCCAAAGCTCTTGCAAGTATTAAAACAGCTTAAGAAATAAAAATATTGCAATAAAACTAAAGTTCACAAATTGTTCACCGTTTGTCTATTGTTATTCAATAATTGTATGGTATTTTTATTACAGTGGTTCACGAAAAGTGAATCAACATTTCATTTTCATTCTCCTTTTTTAATGCTGTTACAGCAAAAAAGCAACTCCTACCCCGAGGAGTTGCTTTTTATTTTATTATTTCAATTTTACCGCCAAGCTCGTTAAAATTTTCTATAAAATTCGGGAATCGTTCCTGCAAGTCTCCGATGTTGTGAATATCAATGGGAAGTCTTGACCTGCAACTGATCAAAGCAAACGCCAAAGCAAAATACGGGTTGTTTTTTGCATCTACCGTACCGCCGACTATATCATTGTCGCCCCAAATTATGAGTTCATCTTCATCGTCAAAGGCAGTTGCAACACGTATCTTTGACAAATTCTCAATCACATTTGAAACGAGGCTTTGGTCAAGTGATTTTATTCCGCTTAATTGTGTAAAACCTTTATCGCAAACAGATGCCAGCGCGCAGTAAAGCGAAAAAAACTCATTTTCACCTCTCAAATATGACATCATACCGAAAAGTCTGTTTTCAGAAACTGTAATAAAGTTCTCTCCGGTCTTAATATCCGCTCCCATATATTGAAGCGTGTCAGAAATTTTTTTGCCCACATCATCAAAACGTAAATTTCGCAGTGTAACGCCATCTTTTGAAAGGGCACCTGCACAAAGTAATATAACATTGGAAAAATCGTTCGATGAAAGATTTATTTTCCCCGAAAGGTTTGACGGAGTACACCTGATGTTCATAAATTATCCTCTAAAAATTCAGACACGGCCTTTTGACCGTGCCTTTTTGTTTTGTTAGATTTGGAAAAGTCCTGCCTTTTTCTGTGCTTTGGAAAGTGTGCGAATTGCAATTCTTGACGCCTTTTCCGCACCGAGTTTTGCGCACTCGGCAAGATATGCTTTATCGTTAATAAGGCGGTTATACTCTTCTTTGAACGGGCGAAGCTCCGCAACAACCGCCTCGGCAACTGCCTGCTTAAAATCGCCGTATCCCTTACCGTCAAATTCCTTTTCAATTTCCGGGAAGGTTTTACCCGTGCAACAAGAGTAAATACCCATAAGGTTATTAATTCCGTCTTTACCCTCACCGTATCTTACTACCGCTTCGCTGTCTGTTACGGCAGATTTAATTTTCTTAACAATAACATTGTCATCATCAAGCATTGAAATGTAAGACTTTGGGTTAGGGTCGGATTTGCTCATTTTATGCATAGGGTCTTGAAGTGACATTACGCAAGCGCCGACTTTGCCGATAAACGGCTCGGGAATTTTGAACGTGTTGCCGTAAACATTGTTAAAACGCTCTGCAATATCTCTTGTGATTTCAAGGTGTTGTTTCTGGTCTGCACCAATCGGCACATAATCAGCCTGATAAAGAAGTATATCCGCAGCCATAAGAACAGGATATGTGAAAAGACCTACGTTAACATTTTCAGGGTGTTTTTCGCTCTTGTCCTTAAACTGAGTCATTCTTGCTGCCTCACCGAACTGTGTACTGCAGTTAAGAATCCACGCAAGCTCAGAGTGCATGGGCACATGACTTTGAATGAACACGGTGTTTTCCTGAGGATCAAGTCCCAACGCTAAAAGAATTGCGTACATTTCCTGCGTTCTTCTGCGAAGGTCCTGCGGCTCGGGGCGAACCGTAAGAGAATGAAGGTCAGCAACCGCATAAAGGCAGTTATAATCTTTAGACATGTTTTTCCAATTTTTAAGCGCTCCTAAATAGTTGCCCAAAGTGGGAGTACCTGTCGGCTGAATTGCGCTTAAAACTATCTTTTTCTTTTCTGTGGTGTTATCCATTATTTTCACCTTTCTGATTGCCTTACGGCAATAATTTACATACCCTGTATTATCCTATTTTTTTATAGGTTTGTCAAGCGGAATAAAAAAGCGGTGAAAAATCACCGCCTGAAAATTTACAAAACTTTTGAGAGGAAATCTTTAAGTCTCGGGTTTTGAGGGTTTTCAAAGATTTCTTTCGGTGTACCCTCCTCCAAGATTTTTCCGTCATCCATAAATATTACTCTCGTCGCAACTTCTTTTGCAAAGCCCATCTCGTGTGTTACAACCGCCATTGTCATGCCGTCTGCGGCAAGCTCTTTCATAACGTCAAGAACCTCGCCGACCATTTCAGGGTCAAGGGCTGAAGTAGGCTCGTCAAAAAGCATAACGTCAGGCGACATACAAAGTGCGCGGACAATGGCAACTCTCTGCTTCTGTCCGCCCGAAAGCTGTGACGGGTACGCATCCGCCCTGTCTTTCAGTCCGACACGTTCAAGCATTTCAAAAGCCTGCTTTTCTGCTTCTTCTTTTGACTTTCCGAGTAATTGCATAGGTGCGATAGTCATGTTTTTAAGGACCGTCATATTAGGGAAAAGATTAAAATGCTGAAACACCATTCCCATTTTTTGACGGTGGTTGTTAATATTAACCTTTCTTTCCGTTATATCCGTTCCTTCAAAATAGATATGACCCGCAGTTGGTATTTCAAGCAAATTCAGTGAACGCAAAAAAGTTGACTTACCGCTTCCCGAAGGACCGATAATTACAACGACCTCGCCTTTTCTTATTTCACAGATAATTCCGTCAAGCGCCTTAACCGCACCGCCGTTATAGTGCTTTTTCAGGTCCTTTACTTTAATTAAAATGTTATCTGTCACTCTTACGCAACCTCCTTTCGAGTCTGCCCACAAGAGAAGTAAGAATCATTACTACTACAAGATAAATAATTGCAACTGTGAAAAGCGGAATAAAATATTGGAAAGTACGTCCTGCAACAATATTGCCGGCTTTTGTTAAATCCATTACACCCACATAGCCTGCAACCGATGTTTCCTTTAGCAATGCAATAAATTCATTGCAAAGTGTTGGAAGAACCGCTTTGAACATTTGCGGTATGATTATATTTTTCATTGTTTGGAAATAGTTAAAGCCCAGGCTTCTGCCGGCTTCAAACTGGCCGTTATCTATTGACATAATACCGGCGCGGAAAATCTCTGCAACGTAAGCACCGGAGTTGATGCCGAAAGCAAAAATACCTATAAGCACACCGTTATCGGTTGACACAAAGATTACAAAATATGAAATCATTAACTGAACAACAACCGGTGTACCCCTGATTACCGTTAAGTAAATCTGACAAAGGAAGTTCAGAAAACTTAAAATGTAATATCCGACTCCCCCGCGAAGTTTCATTGACTCCTTGTTTTTGTCAAATGAAGTGCGAACGGCAGCAATAATAATACCGATAATAACACCTATAAGCAAAGCTCCCGCTGTTATTTTTAAGGTGTTCAGGAAGCCCTCAACAATCTTCATATAACGCAAATCTTCAAAAAACACGAATTTGAAATCTTCAATTATGCTGCTAATTTTTGCAAATACAGTTAAGTACATTTCAAACTCCTTTCTAAAACACAAAATTAGGACGGAAAGAGACCCCGCCCTAATACTTGTTGTGAATTAACTTTTTACCGAATTATTCGGCAGGAATATATTTATCAATAATCTTCTGAACTGAGCCGTCAGCAATAAGTTCTTTAAGTGCTGCGTTAACCTGCTCCTGAAGCTCTGTGTTTTCCTTTGCAAAGCAGATAGCATAGTCTTCGGTAACATATTCGGTTTCGAGAATTGTAAGACCCTTATTAGCCTTAACATAAGACTTAGCGGGTTCGTTGTCAATGATTACGCAGTCAACCTTGTTGTCAAGAAGAGCCTGAACTGCTACTGCGCCGTTTTCATATCTTACAACATTGCCGTTTTCTGTTCCGTCTTCATTTTTGCCGTAGTCACCTGTTGCATAAATGTCACCTGTTGTGTTTGTCTGAACACCGATTTTCTTACCTGCAACATCGTCAATTGACTTAATAGCTGAACCTTCTTTAACGATAACAACCTGCACGCCTGTTGCATAAGAGTCTGAGAAGTTAACTGACTTAAGTCTGTCTTCATTTACTGTCATGCCTGCCATGCCCATGCTGTATTTTCCTGACTGAACACCGGGGATAATTGAATCAAATGCAACGTCCTCAATTACAAGCTCCATACCGAGTTTTTCAGCGATAAGACCTGCTATTTCAGCGTCAATACCAACGATTGCGTTTCCGTCATGATATTCATAAGGCGGGAATTCGGCGTTCGTAGCCATAACGAGTTTCTTTGTTTCTTCCTGTTTCTTACCGCAAGCAGCAAAAACCGCACCGATAAGAACAACTGCCATAATAACTGCTAAAATCTTAACTGTTTTTTTCATTTCTGTTATCTCCTCTCGGGAATTTTTCTTCATTATAAGACCATTTTATGCAGTTGTCAATATTTTTTATGCAAAAATATTTATATTTTTTCATTTTTGTGAATTTTTATGCATTTTTGCAGTATTTATTCCTGTCTCTTATACACATCTCCGA
>CAMFPJ010000048.1 GCA_945971755.1 uncultured Clostridia bacterium | reverse complement strand
ATAATAACTTTATACTAAAAAAAATAATAAAATTTTGAAAGGATTTTTGCTTATGAGAAAGGTTATTTGTATAAATGAGGGTTGGGATTTTACGAAGGAAGGTGTTACCGAAAAGGTTAATCTTCCTCATACTTGGAATGCAGTTGACGGGCAAACCGACAAAAGCTATTACCGAGGCAAATGCTCTTACAAAAAAACTGTCGGAAAATTTGACGGTCAGGTAATTCTTGAGGTTAACGGCGCCAACACTCGGGCTGAAATCTTTGTTAACGGAATTTCCGTTACGGAGCACACTAACGGTTACTCGATTTTTCGCACGGACATTACTTCTTTTTTACACAAAGACGAAAACACAATTGAAATTACTGTTGACAACTCTCCCGACGAGCTTTTATATCCGCAGGTTGCAGACTTCACCTTTTACGGCGGACTTTACCGTGACGTAAACATTATTTGTGAGCTTCCCGAAACTCATTTTTCTCTTCTTGATAAGAGTAAAAACGGTGTTTACATTACCCCTCAAAACAGCGGTGACGTTTACATTAAGAGTTTTATTGAGGGTCCTGCTCACGAAATCACAAAAGAATTTGAAATTTCAGACATGAACGGCAAAACCGTTGCAAAAGTTTCACAAAATGCAACGGAATATATTGCAAAGCTTCATGTTGACGCACCGACTTTGTGGAACGGTGTAGAAAACCCGTATCTTTACACTCTCACGGCAAGGCTGATTAAAAACGGTGAGGTAATTGACGAAACAAGCGACAAATTCGGCTTCAGAGAATTTTATTTTGATGCGGAAAAAGGCTTCTTCCTTAACGGCAATCACTTAAAGCTCAAAGGTGTTTCGCGCCATCAGGACAGAGAATTTATGGGCAACGCTCTTACTGAAAAGGAACACAAAGAGGATATTGACATTATTTGTGAATTAGGTGCTAACTCAATTCGTCTTGCACACTACCAGCACGATGAAAAATTTTACGCTGAATGTGACCGACGCGGTCTTCTGGTATGGGCTGAGATTCCCGTTATTTCCAGCTTTTCAAAGAAAAAGCAACCTCAGGCAAGGCTTATGCTTGAAGAACTTATCCGTCAGAACTACAACCACCCGTCAATTTACTGCTGGGGTGTTGAAAACGAGATTTCAATCGCCTCCCCCTCACGCTCACTTTTCAGCGGTATTAACGAACTGAATACAATAGCAAAAAAACTTGACTCGACAAGGCCCACAACCTGTGCACAGCTCACTTTCAGTCCAATTACCTCAAAACTCAATTATATTACTGATATTTTAGGCTACAACCACTATTTCGGCTGGTATGTTCAGACTCCCGACCAAATTAACGTTTGGCTTGATGAGTTCCACCAAACCAATCCTCAGATAAAGCTCGGCATTTCAGAATACGGAGCAGAGGGAATTACTACACTTCACTCAAAGGATCCTGTTCAGGGTGACTATTCGGAGGAATATCAGGCAATTTTCCACGAAAAATATATTGAGGCAATAAACAAACGTGACTGGCTTTGGGGTTCTTATGTTTGGAATATGTTTGACTTCGGCTCCGCAGTTCGCAATGAGGGCGGAGTTAAGGGCAGAAACAACAAAGGACTTGTTACTATTGACAGAAAGATTAAGAAAGATGCGTTTTGGCTCTACAAGGCCTACTGGTCAGATGAAAAATTTGTTCACATTACCGGGGAGAGATTTGTTGACAGACCCCTCGGCGAGCAGGAAATAAAAGTTTATTCAAACTGTGATAAGATTAAACTTACCGTTAACGGCAAAGAACAGACCCTTGAGGGTGACAAGATTTTCAAATTCACAGTAGAAATAACAGAGGGCGAAAACGTAATTACGGCAAAATGCGGCAAACTCAAACACGAAATTAAAATCAACGGAACTAATGAAGAAAACCCCGCATACTCACTGGGCGACAGCAACGACAGTTTTGTGCGCAACTGGTTTGAAACAAGCGACAAAATTGAAGAAGACCGCCTTTCGCTTAACGATAATCTCGGCACTATTGTTAACCACCCCGAAATTCAGAAAATTATGAAATCACAGGCAGGCAGAACGTTTACCGTTCCGTCTGTCTTGGGTAAAATTTCACTTAAACCCATCGTAAAAATTGCAGAGAAAACGAAGAACGGCAAAAAATACATGGACCTTGCAAACCAATATTTACAGTCAATAAGAAAGGAATGATTTAATGGAAACGCGCAAATTCGGTATTCGTGACCTTTTCGGCTACGCCATGGGCGATTTCGGTTGCAATATGTGCTTTGCACTTATTACAAACTACATGATGCTCTACTACACGCAGTACATTGGTCTCAAAATGACTGACTGGGCATGGATAATCATTGTGGGCAAAGTTTGGGACGCAATCAACGACCCGATTATCGGCTCAATTGTAGATAATGTAAAAATTTCCAAAAAGAGTAAATTTATGCCGTGGATAACAATCGGCGGATTGGCTCTTATTTTCACAACTACTTTAGCATTTCTTCCTATTCAAAACAGAAGTTATGGTTTTAAGGTTGTATTCTGCCTGGTGGCTTACTGCGTTTGGTCAGTGGCTTACACTCTTGCAAACGTGCCTTACGGCGCGCTCCACTCAAGCATTACCGACGTTCCGAGCCAGCGAACAAACCTTTCAACATTTCGCAGCATCGGTGCAGGTCTTGCACAAGGTCCTTTAATGCTTTTGCCGGTGTTTGTTTACAACAAGAACAATGAATTGCTCGGCGCACGCTTCGTTTATATTGCTCTTGGCTGCGCAGCAGTCGGTTTTATAGGCTTTGCTCTTGTTCGGGTGCTGGTTACAGAGCGTATTCACATTGAGCAGGAGAAGAAAAAATTCAATTACCTTAACACAGTTAAGGGTTTCTTTACTAACAGGTCGCTGATTGCCGCAACTATTGTTACATTCGTACAGCTTATTTGCTTTATGTCAATGACCTCCGTTAACTCAATTATTTTCCAGACCTATTTTAAGAATGCAAAGCTTGTAACGGTTGTTAATTTTGTAGCATATATCCCACTTATTGCGCTTATGCCGTTTATCGGTAATATTACTAAGAAAGTAGGCAAAAAAGGTATTTCTGTAATTGCGGCCGCTATTGGCTCGATTGCAGGTTTTGTCAGCCTTTTCCTACCCCTTGACCCGCAAAGCAAAGCATCTGTTCCAATATGGATAGTTCTTCTTATGCTTTTCTACATTTCAAATGCGGTATTCAACATTCTTGTCTGGGCGATGGTTGTTGACTGCATTGATTACCAATATGAAAAAACAGGCACTCGTGATGAGGGCTCAACCTATGCGCTTTATTCCTTTTTCAGAAAGCTGGCACAGGGTGTGGGCTCTGCGGTCAGTGCATTGGCTCTCACCGCTTGCGGGTATATTGAAGAAAACGGCGCAAACCAAACAGCGCAAACCGCTCTTAACATTAAAAATATGTACCTTTACTTTATGTTCGGCGGCGCAGTAATTACATTTGTTGTAATGAAGTATATGTATAATATTAGAGAAAAAACATCAGAGGAAAAATAGTGGCAAACTGGATAGGACATTTCAAAACAATTACAAAGCACAGACATCAGGTTATTCGTCATTGCTTTAAGGCAGGAATAGGGTTTCAGGGGCTAAGGCACGACCTTTCAAAGTACACCCCCGTGGAATTTTTGAACGGTGTTAAATATTATGACGGCAAACGAAGCCCTAACGAGCTTGAAAGAGAAGACAAAGGTTATTCTTCGGCGTGGCTTCACCACAAGGGCAGAAACCGTCATCATTTTGAATACTGGGTAGATTACAGCCCTGTGCTCAAGAAAAATGCACCTGTTAAAATGCCCTTAAAATATGTTGTTGAAATGTTTTGCGACCGAGTTGCCGCAAGCAAGATTTATCAGGCTGATAATTACACGGACGCTCACCCGATAAACTACTTTGAGCGTGGCAGAGACCACAGAATTATTCACCCCGAGACTTCCGATTTACTTGAAAAACTGCTTATTATGCTGCGTGATGAGGGTGAGGACAAAACTTTTGACTACATAAGGAATACTCTTCTTAAGCAAAAGGATTATTAGCAAACCTATGGGGTATATCTCATCAACGGAGAAAGTATCTTCTACATAAAAACAACCCACTGTAAAGTGGGCTGTTTTTATTCTATAGGCACTTCTATAAAAGCGTTTGAAACAGTATTCGGAGCGTATTTACTCTCACCGAAAATTCTTGACCTTAATATCACTTTATCATCATAAACCGATATTAAATAGCCTTGTGTCATTGTGTTAAATTTTCCGTGATTTATCACTCCGACGGTAGGTACGGAAAGTGCTTTTATGTTACCTAAATTTTCAAACGTGTATTGAGATGTTCCGTAATGCAAATGACCTGTAATATAAAACACATTCGGACGTTTTTCAAGAACTTTTCTGAGCTTTTCGGACTCTCTGCCCACAGAACCTCTCCATTTTCCTTTGCCTAAAAAAGTAACGGGAAGTCCGTTTGTGTGTTTTAACGCCTGATGATTAAACACAAAAACAGGTTTGTTTTTAGGAGCAGAAATAATATCCTCCTCTAATCTTTTTAATTGATTGGCGTTTATATAAGACGCCTCAAAGGTACATCTGTCTGTGCCCATCATAATGAACCTGTATCCGTTAATATCCCTCTTGTAATAATATGAATTATCGTCTGCATCTCCGTTATTTACCGAGTTTACAAACTGAGTAAATCTTTTTACCTGCTTTTTGAAATTTCTAAGCCTTACGTCATGGTTACCCGGTACCGCAAAAATCTTTTCACATTTACCGCCCAGATTATCAAGCAATTTTTTTACGAATTTATATTCACATTTTGCTCCGTACTCCGTAATATCTCCGCAAAGCACAAGTGCGTCAAGCTTATCACCTTTCCTGATATCCTCCACTGCTTTATAAACCCGAGCAGAGCGAAGGGGTGAAATAAAAGACACCTGCGGGTCACCCCACACGGCAAATGTAACTAAAGCTTTTTCATCTGTTTTTATGGAGTCACCGGAGTTCGCCGAGCTAAATTTCTCCGTGCATATTATTTTTTCAAAATTCTTTTCCATTTGCTTAAAAAGACAGTCGGAAAATGACATATTCATCCCCCCTACAATTTTTACAAGTTAAATTATATCAAAATCAAACTATATATTCAATACCGAGGAAAATATAGCATTGTTTTTGAAAAAACAGACAAAATAATATCGGGTTGTTGTTGATTTATTATTTGATTTTTGATATAATAAATTTTAACTTTGGATATCATATTTTCCAAAATTTGAACATTTTGTAAATTCGGTTTTCCAAGTGTTGACTAACAGTCATTTTGTGGTATAATTTCAAGCAATTGACGATTAGTCATTTTTATAAAACTCTGAAAGGAGTACCCTGTTATGAAAAAAATCAGCGATGCAGTCATCCGCGAAACCACATATATTGCAGCATGGGTTGTTGTGCTGAGTGCGTTTATGGAATCTGTTGTTTTAATTCTTCAGGCATTCGGTTTTGCAAAGTGGGGGTACCCCATTGTACTCGGAAACCTTTTGGGCGGTGTTTTTGCCGTTCTCAACTTTTTCCTTATGGGAATTACTGTGCAAATTGCAGTTAACAAGGATGAGAAAAAAGCCGCGCAGATTATCCGTCTTTCACAAATGCTTCGCAATTTGGCAATAGGTGTTGTAATAATCATCGGCGTGTTAGTTCCGATTTTTAACGTTTGGACTGTTGCTTTGCCCTTCTTCTTCCCGAGAATTGCGATTGCATTTCGTTCTATTTTCTTAAAAAAGCAAGAAGACAAATAAAAGAGGTGACAAAAATAATGGTGAAAAGTCGCCGTTTCCGCTTAGTTGATGCATTTCTCATTGTTATGATGATTTTGCCGCTTGTTTTCGGAATCGTGCTTAAGATTTTAACGAATCCTGCCGCTGAAGAGGGCGTTTCAATTTCAGGTGCTCTTATTTACTTTACATTGAATATGCCTAAATGGGACTTACCGATTACCGAAGCACAGGTTAACTCATGGCTGGTTTTAATTACGATTTTTTGGTTTTGCCTTTACTTAACTCATGGGCTTTCCCCGAAAGCAGAAACAAAACGTCAGCATATTGCGGAATATATTGTTACAAAAACCGATTCTCTCGTTCGCGAAAATATGGGTGAATATTTTAAGGGCTTTGCTCCGTTTATCGGTGCTGTTATTGCTCTTTCGGCATTTTCAAGTCTTACTTCCCTTTTAGGATTGTTCCCTCCCACTTCCGACCTTAACATTATTGCAGGCTGGGCAATTCTTGTATTTTTGCTGATTACCTATTACAAAATGAAATGCGGTTTAGGGCACTACTTAAAGAGCTTTACCGAACCGATTTTCTTCTTTACACCGTTTAACATTATAGGTGAGGTTGCAACACCCGTTTCAATGACCTTCCGTCATTACGGCAACGTTGTTTCAGGCTCGGTTATTTCCGCTCTTATGGCTGCCGGGCTTGAAGTCCTTTCATCATGGATTTTCGGCTGGCTACCGGGGGCTTTAGGTGAATTCCCGTTCCTGCGTATAGGTCTTCCCGCAGTCTTTTCCGCTTACTTTGACGTATTCAGCGGCTGTTTACAGGCATTCATTTTCGCAATGCTTACTATGCTTAATGTTTCAGGTGCTTTTGCACTTGATGATTATATTGCCCGCAAGGCAAAAAAGAACAAAAATAAAAAAGCAATATAAATTACGGAGGTAATTAAAATGTTAGAACTCGCAGTTGGTATTATTTTATGTGGTTGCGCTGTCGGTGCAGGCCTTGCCCTTATTGCAGGTATCGGCCCCGGTATCGGTGAAGGTAACGCAGTTGCTAAAGCTTGCGAAGCTATCGGCCGCCAGCCCGAAAGCAAGGGCGACGTTACATCAACAATGATTCTCGGTTGCGCTCTTGCCGAAACAACAGGTCTTTACGGTTTTGTTACAGGACTCTTGCTCCTTTTCGTTGCACCGAAAATGCTTGTTAAAATTTTAGTTAATACCTTAGTTAGTAACGGTCTTTTATAATTTTGGGAGTGAACCATAAATGCAAAGTTCAGATATCATATCAGTAAATATCTGGCAGATTTTGATTTCCCTTGCAAATTTGGTAATCCTTTTCCTCGTTATGAAAAAGTTTCTCTATAAGCCTGTTCGCAAAATGCTTGAAGCAAGGCAAAACGCCATTGACGAACAATACAGAGAGGCTGATAACGCAAAACGTCTCGCAGAAGAAAGCCGTGATGAGTGGGAGCAGAAAATGCAAACCGCTGAAGACACGGCAAATGAGATTTTGCACAACGCCACCGAGAACGCAAGCCGTCGCGGTGACGCAATTATTGCCGAGGCAAAGGACAGGGCAGACGGAATTATTCGAACTGCCGAAAATGAGGCGGAGCTTGAACGCATAAAAGCACAGGATGACATTAAAAATGACATCATTGACATTTCTGCCGCGCTTACCGAAAAATTGCTTTCACGTGAAATCACTACTGATGATCACAAAGCACTTATCGACTCATTTTTACGCGACATAGGTGACGGCAATGAGTGAAATTAGTAAAGAATACGGTGAAGCTCTTTTCTCGTTGGGACTTGAAAGCAATTCGCTCAGTGAAATAAATACGGACCTTGATTTTATCAGCGAGGTATTTAAGAAAACTCCCGAATACAGAGATTTTTTACAAAGTCCCGGTATTTCAAAGAGTGAACGGCTTAAAACAGTTAATGATATATTCACAGACAATATTTCTGAATACTCCCTATCTTTTTTGTCAATTCTTTGCGAAAAAGGCAGGGCGGGTATTTTTTCTGACTGTGCCGACGAATTCCGAAAGCTTTACACCGAAAGCCAAAAAGTTTCCGTAGCAAGGGTTTGGAGTACTGTTCCCTTAAACGAAAATCAAAAGGAACTGCTTAAACTTAAATTGGAAAAACAAAGCGGACATCGGGTACAACTCGAATGTCTTATTGACGAGACACTTCTCGGCGGTGTGCTTATTGAAATGGACGGTACCGAAATTGACGGTACACTCAAGCACCGCTTACAAGAATTAAAGGAAGTGATGGATAAATGAGCCAGAAAACTGACGAAATCAGCAGTATCTTAAAAGAACAAATTAAGAATTATAAATCACGTGTTGAAATGACAGAAACGGGCACGGTAATACTTGTCGGCGACGGTATTGCACGGGTTTACGGTCTTCGCAACTGTATGGCGAACGAGCTTTTGGAATTTGAGGACGGAAGCTTCGGTATGGCGCAGAACCTTGAGGCAGAGAGTGTTTCGGTTGCTGTCCTTTCAAACCAAAACAATATCCGTGAGGGTACCTCTGTTCACAGAACGGGCAAGGTTTTGTCCGTCCCCGTTGGTGAAGGGTTCCTTGGCAGAGTTGTTGACGCACTCGGAAACCCCATTGACGGCAAAGGCCCCATTGAGAGCGCAGGCACCCGACCCATTGAGTCGGAAGCTCCCGGAATTATTGAACGCAAAAGCGTAAGCGTTCCTCTGCAAACGGGTATTAAGGCAATTGACAGTATGATTCCCATCGGTCGCGGTCAGCGTGAACTTATCATCGGTGACAGGCAGACGGGTAAAACCGAAATTGCTATTGATACAATCATTAACCAAAAGAATACAGACGTTATCTGCATTTATGTTGCAATCGGTCAGAAGAGTACCTCTGTTGTGCAACTCGCTCAGGAACTGACAAGAGCAGGTGCAATGGAATACACAATAATTGTTTCCGCCTCTGCTTCCGAGAGTGCACCGCTTCAGTACGTTGCACCCTATTCAGGATGTGCAATGGCAGAATATTTCAGAGAACTCGGTAAAGACGTTCTTATTATTTACGACGACCTTTCAAAGCACGCAGTTGCTTACCGTGCACTTTCTCTTCTTATCCGCCGCCCCCCGGGACGTGAAGCATACCCAGGTGACGTTTTCTACCTTCACTCAAGACTTTTGGAAAGAGCGGCTTGCGTTGCACCCGAATACGGCGGAGGCTCAATCACGGCGCTCCCCATTATTGAAACACAGGCAGGCGACGTTTCAGCATATATCCCGACTAACGTTATTTCTATTACCGACGGTCAGATTTTCCTTGAAACAGAGCTTTTCCACGCCGGCATTATGCCCGCTATTAACCCTGGTATTTCAGTTAGCCGTGTGGGCGGTTCTGCTCAGCTAAAAGCTATGAAAAAGGTTTCAGGCGAACTTAAACTTCTCTACTCACAGTACAGGGAACTTCAGGCATTTGCACAGTTCGGCAGTGACCTTGACGCAGACACAAAAGCACGTCTTGCCCTCGGTGAGAGAATTGTTGAAGTTCTTAAGCAAAACAGAAACTCTCCTGTTCGGGTCGGCTGTCAGGTTGCAATTGTTTACGCAGTAATTAACGGCTACCTTGACAATATTGAAGTCAGCAAAGTTCACGAATACGAAAAAGACCTTTTCGAAGTTCTTGAAAATAAATACAGCGACCTTCTTGTTCGTTTTGAAGAAGGTTATTACGAAGACGAAGATGTTGAGATGCTCAAAAAAGCACTCAGCGAGCTTGAGAGGTGATAAACCGTGGGAGCAGACATTAAAGCATTGCGCTCAAGAATTCGTAGTGTTGACTCCACTCTTCACCTTACAAAAGCCATGGGGCTTGTTGCATCATCAAAAATGCGAAGAGCAAATGAGGCAATGATGAAAAGCCGCGACTACGCTGCGGCAGTTAAAGATGCGGTTGAGGTTTTAACTCTTAGTTCAGAGTGTGCGAAAAGCCCTTACATGAAAGAAACAGACGGCTCGCGCACAAAGATTATTGTTATTGCCGGTGACAGAGGCCTTGCAGGCGGTTACAATGCTAACATTTTCCGTCTTGTGAAGGAATATCCCGACGCAGAATATATTCCAATCGGTAAACGGGCTTGCGAAAGGTTCGGAACAGAGCACAATTCTTCTGAAAATTTTTCCTACAATGATGCGAAAGAACTCTCCGACAAGCTATGCAGGGAATTTTGTGACGGAGAGTTTGACCGTTTGGGAATTATAAGTACCAAATATGTTTCCATGATGACACAGGAAGCACAGATTTCTTGGGTACTCCCCATAAAAAAAGCAGAAAAGACATCCGGTGTCGGCGTTATTTTTGAGCCTGATGAAATCACAATCTTGAATGAATCTGTGCCCGAATACATTGCAGGAATTCTTATAGCCTCTCTTCGCGAAAGCTTTGCAAGTGAGGTTGCCGCAAGGAGAATGGCAATGGACTCGGCAGGTAAAAATGCACAGCAGATGATTGATGACTTACAACTCAAATATAACAGAGCACGTCAAGGTGCTATTACTCAGGAAATCACAGAAATTGTTGCCGGCAGCGGCACATAAAAGGAGTGACAGAAATGTCAGACACAAACAAAGGCACCGTTTCACAGGTTATGGGACCTGTTGTTGACGTTAGCTTCGACGAAGGCGGTTTGCCTGCAATATATAACGCACTTACAATGCCAATCGGTGAGCGCACTCTTACTGTTGAGGTTGCACAGCATATTGGTGACAACACAGCCC
>CAMFPJ010000047.1 GCA_945971755.1 uncultured Clostridia bacterium | reverse complement strand
CCTAAGCCTTCGTCGGCAGCGTCAGATGTGTATAAGAGACAGATATAATACTATCAAACGAACATTTGTGCGACAGTGAGGTATAAAAATGGCTGATAAGAAAAAAGCACTTGAAACTGCGTTATTACAAATAGAAAAAAGCTACGGTAAAGGCGCCGTAATGCGTTTGGGAGAAACAGGCTCACTTAATGTTGAGGCAATTTCAACAGGCTCAATCTCTCTTGACAGCGCAACGGGAATCGGCGGCTTCCCAAGGGGCAGAATTGTTGAGATTTACGGTCCCGAATCTTCAGGTAAAACTACTCTTGCTTTGCAGGTTGTTGCAGAAGCACAAAAACAAGGCGGCGAAGCAGCATTTATTGATGCTGAGCACGCGCTTGACCCTGATTATGCCGAAAATTTAGGCGTTGACATAAATTCTCTTCTTGTTTCACAGCCTGACAACGGCGAGCAGGCTCTTGAAATTGCTGAGGCTCTTGCCCGTTCGGGTGCAATCGACGTTATAGTTGTTGACTCTGTTGCCGCACTTGTCCCCAAGGCTGAAATTGAGGGGGATATGGGTGACAGTCACGTTGGACTTCACGCAAGACTTATGTCACAGGCTCTTCGTAAGCTTGCAGGTGTAATCAATAAATCAAACACACTCGTTATCTTTATTAACCAGCTTCGTGAAAAGGTTGGCGTAATGTACGGTAACCCTGAGGTAACAACAGGCGGCAGAGCGCTTAAATTCTATGCTTCCATGCGTATTGATGTTCGCCGTATTGAGCAGTTAAAGGGACAGAATAACGAGTTTATCGGTTCTCGTACCCGTGCAAAAATTGTTAAGAATAAGGTTGCTCCGCCCTTCAAAGAGGCTGAGTTTGACATTATGTACGGCGAGGGTATTTCCAAAATCGGTGAAATTGTTGACCTTGGCGTTAAGTATGATATAATCAGAAAGAGCGGCGCTTGGTTCTATTACGGTGAGGAAAGACTCGGTCAGGGCAGAGAAAACGTTAAAATTCTCTTTAAGCAGCAGCCTGAATTTGCCGCAAATATAGAGAACCAAATTCGTGAAAAAATGAAAGAAAGCATCGAAGCTAAAAAAGCAGGTGTAACGGCTAATGCCCCCGAACTTGTAAAAGTTCCTACAACAAAAGCTGCCGCACGTGCCGCTCTTGATATAGCCGTTGATGACGAAGACTAATGATAGTAACTGTATCAGAAGGTAAGAATAACAAAATTCATATCCACATTGACGGTGAATATAAAGCCACGGTGGATAAAGATTGGTGGTACTCTGAAAAGTACCGTAATTACAAAGAAATAACAGAAGAAGAACTGACTGAGCTGCTTTGCTCGGTCAGTTTTCGTCGTGCTTATAACAAAGCGCTCGATTACCTTTCACGAAGACCCTATTCGGAAAAAGAGCTTGCAAAGAAACTTCGCGAGAAAGATTTTCCTGATGAAGCAATAGAGGGTGTAATAGCAAGACTTCGTGAACTTTCTTTACTTAATGATGAACACTATGCAGAAATTTTAGCTGAGCAGCTTTATAACAACAAGCACTACGGCACACGCAGAATTTTGCAGGAACTCGCACTTCGCGGGGTAAGCAGAGAAATTGCTCAAAATGCGGTGGAAGCACTTGACAAAGACGATGTAAATAGTATTATATTATTGCTTGAACGCAAATTCCATGATAAAATAAAGGACGAAAAGGGTAAACAACGAACAATCAACACTCTTTTGCGGTACGGATATTCATTTTCCGATGTAAAGCAAGCGTTAAATTCATTTGGAAACAACAGCGAGGAAGACGACTATGAGTAATAAAATCGGTATGATTTCTCTCGGCTGCCCGAAAAATCAGGTAGATGCCGAAATAATGCTTTCAAAACTTCAAAATCACGGTTATGAAATTGTAACTGACCCGGGCGAAGCGGATATTATCATTATCAATACCTGCGGATTTATTGAAAGCGCAAAAAAAGAATCTATAGAGAATATTCTCGATATGGTATCATATAAAGAAGATTTTCCGTCAGTAAAAGTTCTTGTAACAGGTTGCCTTGCAGAGCGTTACCGTTCTGAAATTTTTACTGAAATTCCTGAAGTTGACGGTGTTGTGGGCATCGGTGCCAATAATGACATTTGTGAAATATGCGATAAACTTATGAATTACGAAAAGGTTGAGGAATTTCCGCCGAAAGAAGCACTTTGCTTTGACGGTGACAGAGTTCTCACAACTCCCCCGTATTCAGCATACCTTAAAATAGCAGAAGGTTGCTCAAACCACTGCACATACTGCGCAATTCCGTCAATTCGCGGTGAATACAGAAGCCGCCCTGCCGAAAGCATTTTAGCCGAGGCAGAAAAACTCTCCAAAAACGGCGTTAAGGAGCTTATTGTAGTTGCACAGGACACAACCCGTTACGGTGAGGACTTGTACGGTAAAAATGCTCTCGTTCCGCTTCTTCGCTCACTTTGTAAGGTAGAGGGAATAGAGTGGATAAGGCTTCTTTACCTTTATCCCGAAAGAATTGACGACTCTCTCATCGAAACAATTGCAAGTGAAGATAAAATCGTTAAATATATGGACATTCCCGTTCAGCATTGCAGTTCCCGTGTTCTTAAACGAATGAACAGAAAAGGCGATCGAGAGTCTCTTACAAATCTCTTTAATAAAATTCGTGAGAGAATACCCGACATTACTCTTCGCACAACATTTATCGCAGGCTTCCCCGGTGAAACAGAAGAAGAGTTTGAAGAACTTTGCAATTTTGTTAACGAAATGAAATTTGAGAGAATGGGTTGCTTTGCTTATTCTGAAGAGGAGGGCACACCTGCCGCAAAGCTTGACGGTATGCTCCCGGAAGAAGAAAGAAACAGACGCGCCGACATAGTCAACGATATTCAAAGCGGTATCCTTGACGAAATAAATGAGTCGCTTATAGGTAAGGAACTCATTACTATTGTTGAAGAATATGACGGATACACTGACTCATATTACGGCAGAACTGTTATGGATGCTCCCGAAATTGACACACAAATCTGTTTTACCTGCGGTTATGACCTTAATGACGGTGAAATTGTAACAGTAGAAGTTATTAACTGCGTTGACGGATTACTCACAGGAGAAGTTGTATGAAATTAAACACACCCAATAAACTTACTATTGCAAGAATGATTATTTCGCCCTTATTTCTTGCGGTCATTTTGTGGGACTCACTTCCACACAGATTTTTGTTGGCACTTGTAATCTTTTCAGTAGCCTCAATTACCGACGCCATTGACGGCAAGCTTGCGAGAAAGTATAATCAAATAACTAATTTCGGCAAACTATTAGACCCGATTGCAGATAAAGTACTCACAACGGCAGCACTTTTAGCATTTATGAAATTGGGACTTTGCAATATTTGGATAGTAATGATTGTGCTTACCCGTGAATTTGCAATAGCCTCAATTCGTATGATTGCCGCTTCAAACGGAGTTGTTATCCCTGCAAATATTTGGGGAAAGCTGAAAACCGTTAGTCAAATGGTGTTTACTGTTTTAATTATGTTCCTTTGTGAAGTGTATTACATTCTTGAGCATTCTTTTGCAGAGGTGTTCTCGAAGATGCCAAGTCTCAGCATAATTTCAAATTCACTTTTGTGGATAACGGCAATTCTCACAATTATTTCAGGTGTAATCTATATTAAAGACAGCAAAAATTCTATTGATTATTCAAAATAATATGTTATAATATCAATGTGAATTGTAAATGCGTTGAGTAAGAAGAGTAACATAATTTTTTTTCTTTTAGAGATTAGGTGTCACCGGCTGAAAGCACCTATAAGAAACTTTATGTGAAGTGCGCTTATGAGCAGGCAGGGGGAACTTAAGTATCTCTGCACGGCAGCCCCGTTAAAAGCATTAGAGTTACAAAACGAAGTGGAACCGCGACTGTCGCCTTCGAAGCATTATTGCTTTGAGGGATTTTTTTATTTGGAGATGATTTTTTTGTTTGAACAATTAAAAGAAGATATACAAACGGTAAAAGAAAGAGATCCTGCGGCTAAATCAAGTGCGGAAATTCTTTTTCTTTATCCCGGCCTTAAGGCAATAAGAATGCACCGCAAAGCGAATTGGTGTTGGAATCACAATCACAAATTCCTTGCCCGTGCAATTTCGCAAAGAGCCGTTAGAAAAACAGGAATTGAAATTCACCCTGCTGCAAAAATCGGCAAAAGGTTTTTCATTGATCACGGCACAGGAGTTGTAATCGGTGAAACAACTGAAATCGGTGATGATGTTACCATTTATCAGGGCGTAACGCTGGGCGGTACAGGTAAAGATGTTGGTAAGCGTCACCCAACTATCGGTAATGGAGTTATGATTGGTTCAGGGGCAAAGGTTTTAGGGCCCTTTAAGGTGGGCGACAATGTAAATATTGCCGCAGGTGCCGTTGTTCTTGAAGAAATTCCGGCTGATTCAACGGCTGTCGGCGTACCGGCAAGAGTTGTTAAGCAGGGTGGCGTCAGGGTTGATAAGCTTGACCAAATCCACATTCCGGACCCTGTTTCACAGGAACTTTGCCGAATGACATTAAAGATTGAACAACTTCAGAAAGAATTAAACGAATATAAAGAAAAGGAGAAAGAAAATGAGAATTTATAATACGCTTACAAGAAAAAAGGAAGAGCTTAAAACCATAAAAGAAGGAGAAGTAAAAATCTACGCCTGCGGACCTACCGTTTATAACTATATTCACATCGGTAATGCAAGACCCCTTTGTGTGTTTGATACTCTTCGCCGCTACCTTGAGTACAGAGGATATAACGTAAGGTTTGTTCAGAATTTCACTGATATTGACGATAAAATTATTAAGAAAGCTATTGAAGAAAACTCTGACTATAAAGCAGTTTCCGAAAAATATATTGAAGAGTTCTGGAAAGATGTTAAGGGTATGAATTTCCGTGAGGCTACAGTTCACCCGAAAGCAACTGAAAATATTGATGAAATTATCAATATAATCAGTAC
Source organism: uncultured Clostridia bacterium (assembly GCA_945971755.1). GTDB lineage: Bacteria > Bacillota > Clostridia > Oscillospirales > Acutalibacteraceae > Fimenecus. The sequence goes on along the minus strand of CAMFPJ010000047.1, from coordinate 5,599 downwards.
GCTCGTTGAAAAGGGATATGCTTACTCTGCCTCAAACGGCGACGTATATTTCAGCCCAAAGAAATTTGAGGAATACGGTAAACTTTCACATCAGCCTCTTGAAGATTTGGAGGCAGGCGCAAGAATTAACATCGGCGAACTCAAAAAAGAGCCCATGGACTTTGCACTTTGGAAAGGCGCAAAACCGGGCGAGCCTTATTGGGAGTCGCCTTGGGGAAAGGGCAGACCGGGCTGGCATATCGAGTGCTCGGCAATGGTGCGCCGTTATTTAGGTGATACTATTGATATTCACTGCGGCGGTCAGGACCTTATCTTCCCGCACCATGAAAATGAGATTGCACAGTCAGAGTGCTGTAACGGTGTTCCCTTTGCTAATTATTGGATGCACAACGGTTACATCAATGTTGACAATGTTAAAATGTCAAAGTCACTTGGTAACTTCTTTACAGTTCGTGACGTAGCAGAAAAATACGGCTATGAGCCGATTCGCTATCTTATGATTTCTTCTCAGTACAGAAGCCCCATAAATTACAGTGTTGACGTTATCGAGCAGTGCAAGGCTTCGCTTCAGCGGCTTTACACTTGCCGTGATAATCTTGATTTTGCAATTAAAAACGGCGCTGACGAATTGCCGTCAAATGCAGATGAAATTAAAAAGACACTTGAGTCACGCCGTGAACAGTTCATCACCGCTATGGATGATGACCTTAACACAGCAGATGCAATTTCAGCAGTGTTTGAGCTTGTACGTGATATTAACACAAATGTAATCGGTGAGAATTCATCAAGAGATATGGCAGAGTTTGCCGCAAACCTTTTTGATGAACTTACAGGTGTTCTCGGCCTGGTTTATAACAGAAAAACAGAGTCACTTGACAGCGAAATTGAAGAGCTTATTGAGGCACGTCAGAAAGCCCGTAAAGAAAGGAACTTTGCTGAGGCTGACCGCATTCGTGATGACCTTAAGGCACAGGGCATTATTCTTGAAGATACACCGCAAGGCGTAAAATGGCATAGAGAATAAGGAGAATTATTATGAACAGAGTTGGTATTAAAGCAGAGGCACGCAGTTTTATTTCGGAAAACAGACGTTGGCTCACGATGTTTGTAACATATTTGCCTCTTTGGGTTGCAGCAAACGGCGTTCAATATGTTTTCAGCGGAATAAAATTTGCTAATTTTAACGGTAATTTCGAGGATGCAATTGAAAACAGTTCATCTTTCAGTTTTAGTAATACTTGGGATATAGTTTCATTTCTTGTAATTCCTTTTTCCGTTGCAATGGCGGGTTATTTCCTTGAGTTTTTAAGACGTAAAGATTTAGACTTTGCTTTTCCTTACAAGGAGGGTGCCGAAAGATACGGAAAATATTTTGTTGTTGACCTAATGGTTGGCATAATTACATTCTTATGGTCACTTTTGTTTATAATTCCCGGTATTGTAAAAGCGTATGAATTCTCACAGACGAATTTTATTATTCACGACAATCCAAACCTTTCGCATAAACAGGTAAGAGATATCGGAAGGAGAATGACAAACGGTTATAAGAGCGAACTTTTTGTACTCGATTTAAGCTTTATTCCGTGGTACATTTTCGGTGCAATTACTTGCGGAATCGGTTTTGCTTATGTTATTCCTTATGTGAACACCGTTAAGGCTATGTATTATGAAAACCTAAAGGCATTTGCAATTCAAAACGGTACTGTTGCACCGTGGGAGCTTGGTATTGTTCCGACACCGGAAGATCCCCAACAGCCTTTAACCTATGAATACGACGAAAACCGTGTTGATTATTACGAGCCGAATTGTGACACTGAAGATGTTAAAGAAGACTCTCATAACGATGAAAACTAAACTCTTTCACAAAACAGAGTTACAGACATTTCATTTGTAATAACCGAATACTTGAACTTACCGACGGTGCTGATTTTGTTGCTGTCGGTAAATTTTATGCTTTCAGAGGAGATACCGCATTCGTTAAGGGTTGATTTTGCGTCACTATACGAAGTATTTGTAAATACGGAAACGCATTGTGTAAAGTCGTCAAAAAATAATGACATTTTGTTTTCTTCTTCAACGGGAAGCATCATAGCCACTCCGCAAATATTATTGTTGTTTCCTAAGTAAAGAACTAATAGAAAATCATCAATTTTGCAGTAAATTCTGTTCTTACCGTCGTCTTTTTCCAATGAAACAGAATTTTCTGTTATCTGCTTATCAAAATCTTTGTTAATTCTGTCTGCAAATTCGCCTACACCGAACTTCGCTTCTCTTGAGCAACCAAAAAGCAAAAAAATAAGTATAATCACGAGCAAAACTGATATTTTTTTCATCATTTTATGTCACCTTCCTATGTGGTTATTTGAATATATGAAAAAAATCAGTAAAAATTTACAGATTATTAACAAAAAAGCTATTGGAAAAGTCAGGAATTTTTATTATAATATATTGGTATAAAAATAATGTTAGGCTGTGATATTATGCTTAAAAAATTCAAGAAAAAAAGTCTAAAATCTAAAATTGCAATTATTTCTGTAATTCTTATCCTATTACTTTTAATTGTGTATGTTGTTTACGAACAGTTCAAACCCGAACCGCCCGTGTCTTATGAAATGGCTACGGTAGCAAAGGGTACAATTGTTGACTCGTTAGAGGTCAGCGGTACTGTTCAGTCAGGCTACTCTCACAATTACGTTGCCATACGCGGAGTTCGTGCCGAAGAGGTTTCTGTTTCCGTCGGAGATGAAGTAAAAAAAGGTGACCTTATCGCAACATTTGATGTTTCGGGTGCCGCAGAATACCTTGTCAGTGCAAAAAAAGATTATGATTCTGCATTGAAAGACTATAACAACGCATTGTCATCAGTCAATAAGGTTGCCGCCAATAAAGCACAGAACAAAAAAGACATAAATAGCAAAAATGCGGAAATTACTGCTAAAAAGGCTGAAATTGCTGCACTTGAAAAGCAGATTGCCGAGCAGGGACAAACTGTAACGGAAGAGCCGATTCCTCAGGAACAGATTGACGCAATTGTCTCTTCAATGAGAGATAACGGTGCTTCTCAGGAAGAAATCGATGCATTTTTAGAAGGCGCATCTTCAGTAAAAGTTCCTTCGGTTTCAGGTGACACATCACTTCAGCAGGAGCTTATTCAGAAGAATTTAGAGCTTTCACAGCTTAATGCAGAACTCACGGCATTACAGGCAAGCGGTGCTTTGAATGTCAGCACAGATAATGATTCTTATTTAGATGCGCTTAAAAATATTGCAGACAGTAAAAAGCAGGCTTATGATAGCATAAAATCAGTTTATGATGAACTTAAAAAGGGTTGGTATGCTGACAAAGACGGAATTATCACAAAGGTAAATGTTAAACCGGGTGAGGTTTTTGTTCCGGTAGAAGAAAATACCGATTCTTTGAATATCGGATCGCTGTTCGGAAGCACCGAATACTCTGACGTTTTATCAAGCCTTATCGGTTCATCAAAAGATTCATCTGTTGGTACGGGCATAACTCTTGACAGTTATGACGACATTATCGTTTCTGTTACTGTTGGCAAGAGTGATTTGCTTAAACTCAAAACAGGTATGAAGGCAACTGTTTCAAGCCTTGAAAAAGTATATGATGCGGAAATAATTTATGTTGGTGCAACTGCAGTAGAGTCAAGCGGACTTGACATCGGTTCAATAACGAGCTCGCTTATCGGTGGCTCAGGTTCTTCAAACGGTGCCCTTGTTGAACTCAAAATAAAAGAGCCTGATAAAAACCTTGTAATCGGTTTTGATGCAGATGTTAAAATTGCTCTTACAACACTTCCGGATGTTCTTAAAATTCCGGTTGAAGCAGTAGTTTACGACAACGGCTCTTATTATGTATTTGTTTATGATAAAGCAAAAGGCGTTGTTGAAAAACGCGATATTGCGCACGGAGTTCTTGACGATACAAGTTATCAGATTATTGACGGTCTTAAAGAAGGGGAAATAGTTATTAAGAGCCCCGACCCGAACACCGTTGACGGAACAAAAGTTGCTGAGAAAAAAGCTTGAGGGGTGCTGAATCTTGAGTATTAAAGAAAACATCCGTATTGCGATTTTCAGCATAAAAACCAATATGATGCGTTCGCTTCTCACCATGCTGGGAATTATTATCGGTGTTGCCTCGGTTATCGCAGTTATTACTGTGGGAGACGGCGGCAGAGATTACATTGTCGGTATGATTCGAGATATGGGTAACAGTGCAATCGCTCTTACCGTTAACACGAGAATTGCTTCTGATGATGACTATTTTACAGATAATGACATAACCGCAATTAAGAAGCTTGACGGTGTTGACTACGCATCAATGCAGGTAATTTCAATGGCTCAAATGACAGTCAATGATGAAACGGGTTTTTTGATTGGCATAGGCTGTAATACGGATATGCAAATGATTATGCAGTCTCCGTGCCTTTACGGCAGATTTTTCACCGAAGAGGAGTATAACGAAAACAAGTATGTGTGTGTAATTGACGCTACAAGCGCTTATTCCGCCTTTGGCAGAAAAGACGTTGTGGGCGAGTCAATTCACTGTACCATTAACGGAGTTACCGTACCGATAAAAATTATCGGCGTAGTTAATGTTATGTCGGTGATGAACCTTGACACCGAAGATTTGGCTGCAAGTATGTCCTCAATGGGCGGAGCGCAGATTATGAGCTGCATGGTGCTGTTTCCTGCAGGCGTTGCAAATGAGATAAACGGCGTTAAAGGCAAGTACGATACAATCAACATTACCGCTAAGGATGAAAACCTTTTAGACGGAATCGGCGCATCGGCTATCAACTATATCCGTTCACTTCACGGAAACTTTGACAAAGATTGTTACACTGTAACCAATATGGCAACATACATTGATTTGCTTGATACTGTTATCAATGTCTTTACAATATTCATCACTGCCGTCAGTGCGATTTCACTGGTTGTCGGCGGTATCGGTGTTATGAATATTATGCTTGTTTCAATTACCGAGCGCACAAGAGAAATAGGCATAAGAAAGTCATTGGGTGCAAAAACGGGAACAATTCTTTTTCAGTTTTTAACAGAATCGGTTATACTCTGTCTTATCGGAGGCACAATAGGTCTTCTTTTGGGCGTTGCGTCAGCGGCACTTGTTTCTTATATAATGAACGTTCCGCTTGCGGTTAAATTTTCGACAGTTGCCATTGCAATCGGATTTTCTTCCGCCATCGGTATTATTTTCGGTGTGTATCCTGCAAAGAGAGCAGCGAAAATGCCGCCTATTGAAGCATTGCGCAGAGATTAAAATTAAATTATTCAGGGCGGGGGGGTTTCCCCGCCATTTTTTATGTAAGAACGGTTAATGCCGTTCTTTTTTTTGCAACTTTTCTTTCATTTTTCAAAGTGAATATACAGTTGCATATTCATGTAAAATAAACGTAAATATTTGTTCTGTAAAGAGAAATGCTTTACAAATTTTTTCGTTTTTCAAACTCCGAAACGCTTGTTTTACAGACTTTTAGACATTTTCAACAGAGTTTTCAACAATTTGCATGTTGAAATGTAAGTCAATTTTTGGCTGTATATTATCTGTCTCTTATACA
>CAMFPJ010000046.1 GCA_945971755.1 uncultured Clostridia bacterium | reverse complement strand
TGCTTGAAAATATTAACTTGATTTTTTGATTTCGCCGGCTTTTTGAAGTGAAATCTTAGTAAGAAGCGGACCCACTAATTCGTAAACAAGGGTTGCACAAAGCACAACGGCTCTGATTTGTTCGCCGTATTCGGGAACAACAGAGAGGGAGAGTTGAGCCATACCGATTGCAACACCCGCCTGCGGCAAAAGTGTAACGCCTAAATAATCACGCACTGTTTTAGGGGTTTTTGCAATTCGGCAGCCAAGCCTTGCGCCGAAATATTTACCGAATGAACGCATAAACAGATAGATTATTCCCACGGCGCCGATTTCTTTGAGAATAGAGAAATTGAACTGAGCGCCTGAAATTACGAAGAACAGCATAAACAGCGGCGGAGTCCAACGCTCCGAGCCGTCCATTACAGGGTCGCTGACAGCACTGTAATTTGCAAGTGCCGCACCAATTGACATACAAAGCAAAAGGCTTGAAAGACCGAACTTTTCCGCAAGACCCACTCCGAGAAAAACGGCGGTTACCACTAACGAAATGCGGTTTGCCCTTGACTTAAAGAACTTTGTACCCACAGAGAGAATAAGACCGATTGCAAAGCCCAATAAAAGAGAAAGTACAATTTCAATTACGGGTTTAAGTATTGTTTCGTAAATGCTGAAGCCGTTGCCCTTTTCAAGTGATTTTGCAACTGACGAGAGAATTGAGAAAAGCATTAAACAGACGGCGTCATCAATGGCAACAACGGGCAAAAGTGTTTCCGTAACGGGACCGCGAGCTTTATATTGCCTGACAACCATTAAGGTTGCGGCGGGGGCCGTTGCCGAAGCAATTGCACCGAGAACAAGGGCGAGAGTTACCGGGAATTTAAGCACAATCAGAACAGTTGCAACAAGAAAAGAAGCACCAACCGCCTCAAAAACCGTGATTACAAATATTTTACTGCCGAGTTTTTTTAGTGAAGATAACTTAAATTCACCGCCTATGGAAAATGCGATAAAACCGAGAGCAACATTTGTAATAACCGTAAGAGCCGAAAGATTTTCTGCGTTATAGAGTTTTAGAACATACGGCCCTGCAATTAAGCCCGCAATAAGATAGCCCGTAACATTCGGCAGGCTGATTTTTTTCATTATTCTTGTCATCAGCAGAGCTATTATCATACTGAGTGACAAAGAAAGTAATATATTCAATTTTTTCACCCCAAGGAATTTTTAAGTTCTGTTATTTTGCAAGTCCTTCAATTTTAAGGATAGGTAAGGTCATAAGTATGCCTGTGTTGGCTTTGTCAAGACCGCCTGTGACTTTATTGATAATTCTTGATGCGGTTTCTGCCTCAGATTCGGAAACGGCGGAAATGAGCATTTTGTTTGTGTCACCGCGTTCGGGATTAAGGTACTGACGAAGTGCACCGAAAATCGGCGGAGGCTCAACGCTTGTGTGCGCAATAGCCTGCAAAACGCCCTCACAGTCAAGAAGAGTGCCGCCGCGAATCCCTGCGTCCATAAGCTCGGCGAGAATTTCGTCCATAAAACCCGTATCGTGTAAAATAAGTATCAAAAGTTGCATAAATAACACCTCCGAAATTACTTTATATTATACTCTTTTTGTGTTATAATTCAATCATAATTTTTGCGTGGCACGCGGGAGAAGAAAATGAGCAGAATTCTTGAATTTACAATAGAAGAAGATTTTGACGGCAGAAAAATCGAGAGTTTTTTGCGGGGAAAATTAAAAATGTCTGCAAGGGTAATCAGAAGCCTTAAAAATGTGCCTGACGGGTTAACGCTTAACGGTGAGCATATCAGAACCGTTGACCTTATGAAAAAAGGCGACGTGCTCAGAATTCATTTACCTGAGGATACAGAGGAAATGTTTGAGCCACTTAGGTATCCGCTTGAAGTTTTGTATGAAGATGACGATTTACTGATAGTTAACAAGCCTGCGGGGCTGGCACTGCACCCGTCTCACAATCATCAAGGGGACACCCTTGCCAATGCGGTGGCTTTTCACCTTAAAAAGCAGGGGAAAAACGCCACATTCCGTTCCGTAGGCAGACTTGACAAAGGAACACAGGGAATTGTTATTTGCGCCCTTAACAAATTTACCGCAGGGGCAATATCAGGCAAAATTTACAAGGAATATGAGGCGGTTTGCGAGGGTGAACTTAAGGGTGAGGGAGTAATTGATAAGCCCATTTACCGCCCCGACCCAATAATAACATTGCGCACAGTTGACGAAAGGGGCGAGAGGGCAGTCACACAGTGGCGAGCCCTTAAAACCAAAAACGGCAGAACCCATTTGAGAATACATTTACTAACGGGCAGAACCCACCAGATAAGGGTTCATTTTAAGAGTATCGGTATGCCGCTCGTGGGGGACACTATGTACGGAACACCGAGCAATTTGATAAGTCATCAGGCGCTCATTTGCAAATATGTTAGGTTTAATCACCCTGTAACGGGTGAACCCGTCGAAATTGAAGCCCCCACACCGGCTGACTGGGAGAAGATTATGTAAATTGAACGTACAACCGGGGAACTCTATTATGCCGTTCCCTACCGTCTTTATTTTAATTAAAGCTGTAGTTGTCTGTGAGGAAAAATGGCTGTCAGAAAAGAAAACAACATTTATTCCCGTTTTTTTAACATTTAGGCATAACATATTGACAAATCATTAAAATTGTGTTACAAAAAATTTAGAAACGGAGGGGAGTCCGATGAATAAGTAAAACCGATTTTGAATTACATTTACGCTTTTGAAGGGGCATATTTATTCTTATTACGGTTCGGTGTCGTCCTGCACTTTATCTATTAAACAAGGAGGAGTATTGGGATGAATTTAATAAAAAATAAGAAATTTAGAATTGCTTTAATATCAATTCTTTTGGCGATCAATGTATTCCTTTTGGTTTTCTTTTATTATTGCCCTGCGCAATATGCAAAAACCAAAAACGGTGAGGTCGCTATTGTAGGCGGCAAGCCTGTTATTTATCATACAGATATATTCGGCAATACTTTTATTTTTGACGGTCCTTTTAGAGTGTATTGTGAGGTTCCGGATTATTATGAAATAGATTAACATCGGTTATATAATTTTCGGCGCGCACTCATAAAATATTATGAGAAGCACTCTTATCCCAAAAATTAGATAATGACAAAAAGAGACACTGTTTTTTCACAGTGCCTCTTTTTATATCTGATTCTGTATTTTAATGCGCAAATCAATACGCCTTGCCCCAATAGAGCATTTTTGTTGCCTTTTTGCCGCAGCAAACGCAAACGTCGGAAATTTGTTCCTGCTCAAAGGGAATGCAGCGTGAGGTTACGCCAACATCTTCCTTAAGCTTATCCTCACATGCTCGCTCCCCGCACCACATAGCTTTAATAAATCCGGGTTTGTTATCGGCAATATCTTTCATTTCGTCCATATTATGAGCAGTGTAAGTCATTTCCTGCCTTCTTGCAAGTGCCTTTTCGTACATTCCCTTATGTACCTCTTCTAAAAGTTCGGGAACGCGAACAGACAATTCGTCAAGTGATACGAAATATTTTTCTCTGCTGTCACGGCGAACAATGACGCACTGATTATTCTCAATATCACGGGGGCCAAGTTCAAGACGGAGGGGAACACCCTTCATTTCATACTCGGCAAACTTCCAACCGGGTGAGTTATCGGTAACGTCAATCTTTGCACGGCAAATCTTATTAAGTTCCGTGTAAACCTCCTGTGCCTTTTCGGTAACACCGGGCTTATGAGAAGCAACGGGAACAACTACTATTTGAATGGGAGCAACCTTTGGCGGAAGCACAAGTCCGTTATCGTCACCGTGGGTCATAATAAGCGCACCGATAAGCCTTGTTGTTGTGCCCCAAGAGGTCTGGAACGGATATTTTAACTGATTGTCTTTATCCTGGAACTGAATACCGAAAGCCTTTGCAAAGCCGTCACCGAAATAATGCGACGTACCTGACTGAAGTGCTTTACCGTCATGCATTAAAGCCTCAATAGTGTATGTATCCTCAGCGCCGGCAAAACGCTCTTTCTCTGTCTTTACACCCTTAACAACCGGGATAGCAAGAACGTTTTCACAGAAGTCTGCATAAACATTAAGCATTCTGATTGTTTCTTCCTGTGCTTCTTCAGCGGTTGCGTGGATGGTATGACCCTCCTGCCACCAGAACTCACGTGTGCGAAGAAACGGCCTTGTAGTTTTTTCCCAACGAACAACCGACACCCATTGATTATAAAGTTTCGGTAAATCGCGGTATGAATGAACGATTGACTTGTAATGCTCGCAGAAAAGAGTTTCCGAGGTCGGTCGAACGCATAGTCTTTCTTCAAGTTCTTCTGCACCGCCGTGAGTTACCCAAGCTACCTCGGGCGCAAAACCCTCAACGTGGTCTTTTTCTTTCTGAAGCAAGCTCTCAGGGATAAACATAGGCATACAAACATTTTCATGCCCTGTTTCCTTAAACATACCGTCCATTATTCTCTGAATATTTTCCCAAATAGCATAGCCGTAGGGACGAAGCACCATACAACCCTTAACGCTTGTATATTCGCAAAGCTCCGCTTTTTTAACTACGTCTGTGTACCATTTGGCAAAATCAACGTCCATTGAGGTAATTTCCTCAACCATCTTTTTCTGTTCAGCCATTAGTTTCTCCTGTTTCTTTCTAAATGTATCTCGGGTCAGTGTTCTTCAATGAAACGAACAACATCACCGACTGTTTTAATATTCTCAAGGTCCTCGTCAGAGATTTCCATATCAAATTCGTCTTCAAATGTCATTACAAGATCAACAAGGTCAAGGCTGTCTGCGCCAAGGTCCTCAAGAAGAACCGAATCAAGAGTAACCGCATCTTCCTCAAGCTCGAGCTGATCACAAATAATTGCACGAATCTTTTCAAAAATCATTGTTACACCTCCCTAAACAATATCTATATAATACTAAAATTATTTTTCGGGTTTGTCAATAGTTTTATGAATTTATATACTCTTTAAGGGGGGTGAAATCAATGGAAGCAATATCTTTAACTGCTTCGTAAAATGCCTTGCAAATTTCTTTGCAGCCGCCTGCGGTGTCGCTTTCAACATTGAAGGGCATTACAGGGTCATGCACGGAAAGTCTTAAAAGGAACCATCCGTTTAAGCCCTCTTCCTTGAAATTAACACGAACACCCTCATAGTTTTGAATTGCAAGTTCGCAAACGTCATTTGGTAAATAATTAACGGTCTTCATAATGTCTTCAATAAGCTTTTGACCGACTTTACGAAATTCGGGAGTTAAAATATTAAACCTAAGTTCCTTTTCTTCAAGGGCGTGATGAAGCGTTGAAATGCAGTCACCGATTTTTTTGCCCTCTTTGCGAAGAACTGCCGCTTTTATAATTATTTTTGTGATAAGGTAAGCGCCGTCATCAAGAAAATAGTTTTCACGGAATGCGGCGTGACCGCTGGTTTCAATGGCAAGGGGAACGTTCTCGCCCTCATTTTCACGCCGGATTGCCTCATCAATAACGTTTTTGTAGCCACGCTTAAAGCGAATTTGCTTACCGCCTAAATCTTTTTCGATAAAGGTGCGAAGCCCGTCGCTTGTAACGGAGTCCGTAACAATGCTGCCGCCGCTGTTTTCCTCAAGTGCAATAACTGCGGCAAGGGCAACAATTGAATTTCTGTTAATCTCATTGCCTTTTTCATCAACACAAGAGGCACGGTCAACGTCAGTGTCAAAGATAACACCTAAATCGCAGCCGTTCTCTACTGTAGCCTTGCGAATAAATTCCATAGCAGTTTTATTCTCGGGGTTTGGAATGTGATTGGGGAACATTCCGTCAGGCTCTAAAAATTGGCTTGCGCTGACGTCTGCACCGAGGGGGGATAAAACCTTTTCGGCATAAAAACCGCCTACACCGTTGCCTGCATCTACCGCAATTTTGAATCCGCAAAGGGGGTGGTCAAAATCTTCAGCGTTAACGCCTTTTTTTATCATATCACGCAAGCTCTCGGAATATTTCGAGATGTAGTCAAGCTCTGTAACGGTGCCGATTTTTCCTGATTTTTCTATTGTAATATTATCGGCAAGAGTTAAAATCTCGGTAAGTTCCTCGCCTGAAAGTCCGCCGCTTCTCAAGAAAAATTTAAGCCCGTTGCGGTCATAAGGGTGGTGGCTTGCTGTGATTCCGATAGCGCCGTCACAATTTTCGGTGACGGTTGTCATAAACATTGCGGGGGTTGAGCAATAATTGCAGTTAAGCACATTGACACCCATTTTTACAAGCGTGTCTTTCACGGCAGTCTTAATTCGCATTGCGGAAACTCGCGAATCGTGACCCAGCGACACGGTAAGCTCATTTGTGTTTTTATTTACTTTTTTCGAGAGAAATTCGATGAAGGCGGCAGAAATATCGGAAACTGCCTTGTCGGTTAACTGAATTTCAGGATTCGCAGTTGTTACAACTGCTGTTCCGCGGACGTCCGTTCCGCTTTTAAGTGTAAGATAACTCATTTAATAAGACCTCTCTTTAACATTTCTTCTGCGGCAAGCATAATTCCCACTTTACCGCTGTGGAAGTTCAGACCGCCTTGCATCCAAACGGCATAAGGCTCGCGAAGGGGTGCGTCTGCCGAAAGTTCAATGGAAGAACCGCCTGTAAATGCACCTGCGGACATAATAACCTGACTGTCATAACCGGGCATATCCCAAGGCTCAGGCACAACGTAAGAGTCAACGGGAGCGCCCTTTTGAAGTCCCCGGCAAAATGCAATTAAATTTTCTTTATTTTCAAGGCAGATTGCCTCAATAATATCGTGTCGTGTTTCGTTATATCTCGGAGTTACCTTAAAGCCTAAATCTTCAAAAAGTGCTGAGGCAAAAATTGCGGTTTTAAGCGCTTCACCAACTACATGAGGAGCGTGGAAAATACCCATAAAAATATTTCTGTTCTGACCGAGTGTTGCGCCAAGCTCCGTACCCAGACCCGGGCATGTAAGGCGGTATCCGCAAAGCTCAACTAAATCTTTTCTGCCTGCAATGTAGCCGCCCGAGGGGGCAATTCCGCCGCCCATATTTTTAATAAGTGAGCCTGCAATAAGGTCGGCACCCACGTCTGTGGGCTCTTTTTTCTCGGTGAACACGCCGTAGCAGTTGTCAACCATTACAATAGCATGTTTGTTAACTCTGTGTACTATTTCACATACTTTTGCTATTTCGTCAACGGAAATGGAATGGCGAAGTGAGTACCCACGGGAGCGCTGAATATAAACCATTCTGACAGATTTATTGTTTTTTACGTAATCTTCAATGGCTTCATAGTCAAATTCGTCTGTTTCGGTTAAGTCAATCTGACTGTAAATTACGCCGAAATCTGCAAGTGTTCCGTCACCCATATTTTTGCCGCCAAGCCCGATAACGGGGTGAATTGTGTCATAGGGGGTACCGGAAACACAAAGCATTTCGTCACCCGGGCGAAGTATTCCGAAAAGACAAACCGCAAGGGTGTGAGTACCTGATGACAGGGCGCCTGCACGTATAATCGAACTCTCTGCACCTAAAATGTCAGCCAAAAGCAAGTCAAGCTTTTCTCTGCCTTTGTCGGAGTAACCGTAACCTGTTGAGGTGTTGAAGTCGGTTTCGTCAACCTTATTTTTAATAAAGCTTGAGAGCACCTTTTGCTGATTGTATTCGGTAATTTCACTTACACGGTCAAGAGGCTCTGCCGCTTTTTCGAGGGCTTTTTTTGATAATTCTTCTATTCTGTTGCTGATTTCAAAAAATTCTGACATAATGTATTTCCTTTATTATATATTGCGATATTTGTAAACGGTTAGTACGGGGGTAAAGCCGAGATTTTTATAAAATTCAATATTTTCCTTACCGCTCGTTAAGTAAACTGTTTCTGACGCGGACACTTGCAGTAAATTTTTAACTATTCTGCCTCCGTACCCCTGTTTTCTGTATTCTTCCTTTACGAAAAGGTGAGAGATAACGGCGTAATCATTTGAGTTTGTAATAAACCCACCGCCGAGTTTTTCACCGTTACAGTCAAAAGTGACGGGAACTAAATCACCTTTTTTAAGGTGATATTCAAGGCCTATGTTATCAGGGACTCCGTTTAACTTCAGAATTGTGTTAAAGTCTTCAAGAAAGGCTTTTGGAGAAGGCTTATCCCAAAAGTTCAAAGACACGTCTTTTTCAAATAGATAATATTTATCTAAACACGGTAACGGCAGCAAATTCGGGGAATGAATTTCTTCGCGGAGCGTAAATTTCAGTTCGTCAAAATCGGTTTTTGAGGTTGCAAACAACAGGGAGTAGCTTTCGCCGTTTGCAACAACTGAAACAGGACAGTTGTTGATGTACTGCAAGGCAAAAATCCCGCTTTCAGCATAGTCAAAGGGGTAATAACCCGTAACCGCCGAGAGAAGTGCGGAACGGTATTTTTCTGAATCTTTTTCAAAATAGTTAAAAATTAACTTAACGTCCTTGCCACCAAAAAATTGTACCATATTACCCCAAATAAACATTTTGGGACGGCGAATATACCGTCCCTTATTTTATGAAACGAAGTTTCAATTCATTGAGCGAAGCCAATTCATTAAATGAATTGTACCTGCGGTGCATTGCGGAACTGATTAAACCTCCGTGCCGCCCAACGGACGAATTGAGAGAACATAGCAAGAGCCTTCTCCGAAAACAGATTCAATTGCTTGTTTGTATGTATATAGCAACTCGTTCGGAACAAAAGCCTGAATTGTACCTGCAAATCCGCCTCCGTGAACACGGTAAGCGCCCTTGTTTCGAAGAACCTGCTCGGAAACGGCAAGTCCGAGAGCAACGGGCTGTTCTATGGGCTTTTTAACTGAATATACGTTTTGGTTGTACATATATGATGAAGCACCGCTTTCGCAAATGTACTTTTTGAAGCCTTCAAAGTCGCCGTTGCGGAGCGCTTTTACCTCGTCAAGAACTCTTGCGTTGTCACCGAAGAAATGAATTGCTCGAAGAACTGCTCTGTCACCGAATTTTTCACGAATTGCAGAAATATTTTTGTAGAATTCCGGTTCATCAACTTCACGAAGTACCTTTTTGCCAAAATAGGAAGCAACGGACTCCATTTCTGTACGAATGCTTGCATATTCGTCAGTTAAATCTGCGTGGTTACCCTTTGTGTCAACAATGCAAAGTGAGTGACCGCAAGAAGCAAAGTCGAAATCAACCTTTTCAATTACGGGGCTTTGGGGGTCGGCAAAATCAATAGTAATAAAGCCGCCCACCGAAGACGCCATCTGGTCCATAAGTCCGCAGGGCTTACCAAAGTGAACATTTTCGGCATATTGAGCGATTTGTGCGATTGTTACTGCGTCAACCTTGCCGTCATTGTAAAGGTAGTTAAGGCAGGTGCCTATAAGCACTTCGAATGCGGCTGAAGACGAAAGACCCGAGCCTGAAAGAACGGAAGAAACAGTACAGGCGTCAAAACCGCCGATTTTGTAGCCTCGCTTTAAGAACCCGTCACACATACCTCTCACAAGAGCGTTTGAGTGACCCATATCGCCCTTGTTTACAGACAAATCGGAAAGGTCAACAGTATCCATTTTATAACCGCGAGATTTAACACGGACAATGTTTTCATCGTTTTTAGAAGCCAGAGCTACTGCGTCAAGATTTATTCCTGCCGCTAAAACTCTGCCGTGGTTGTGGTCGGTGTGGTTGCCGCCGACCTCCGTTCTTCCGGGAGCAGAGAAAAAGCGGAGATTATCTCTTTCACCGAAAATTTCCGAAAAATCGTTAACAAGAGAAACATAACGTTCCCTCTGTTTTAAGACATCACCGTCAGAAATGTAAACTTTTTTAAGACGGATGTCCACTTCACCGTTATTAATTGAACTAATCAGCTGTTTGTTCTGTGCCATTGGTTTTATTTCCTTTCGTTTTATCAAGAATTGCATTTACTGTAAGAGTTACCACTCCGGAAAGCACAAAAAGACCGATAATCGGGCCTATAAAGTGCCAAGTAAATGGTTGTGAAACATTGCCGCCCATTACGGAATAAGTCCAGATCTTAGGGAAGAAGCCTATTACGGAAGCAATTAAAAATCTTACTACAGGGAACTTCATACCGCCGTAAACCTTGCTTACCATATTAACGGGAACTGAGGGAATGGCACGCAATGCTACCAATACACCGAGTTTGCCGTTGCCGGGCTTATACATCATTTCACGAACATTGTCATATTTTTGGAGCTGTTTTATTGCAGCGCCGCCGCCGAACTTTCTGCCCCAGAAATATTTTGTCATAAGAACAAGAGCAAAGCCGAAGGTGTTGATTGCCACTGCCTTGTATGAGTCAAAAATAATACCCGACATAATGAAAATAAAGGGAAAGGGAATGGGTATAAAATTCTTGAGCAAAAAAACGCAGATAATTGCAAGAAACATTAACCATTTATTCGGAAGAGACTGTATAAAGGCCTGCATTCCTTCAAGGTATTCCATAAATTCAGCCCAACCGCCTTCGCCCATTTTGGACTCCATAACGATTGTTACAACTGTAAGAACTGCCGCAGCGGCAAAAAGACCGACGGCACTGAAATTAAGCGCGCCTTTTCGGTCAAGATTATTCTTTTCCATAAATTCACCTATATACAATATTATGTAGTAACTGTCTCTTATACACATCTGACGCTGCCGACGAAGGCT